>JBBQSW010000256.1:0-5992 GCA_038213575.1 Chitinophagales bacterium
TCCCACCAAAAATATCATGTTGAGAATTGCCAACCGTTCGTCGGATATTGTTGCTGCGCTTTTGGAAAACATCAGGTTGCCATTTTTGAGTTTACCCAGAACAGCGGGTTTTGCTGGGAATACGATGGACTTTGCGGCAAATCATTGGTTTTCAGGGGCCAACCACTTTTGATCTGCATAAAAATTGCCAAAAGGAATGAACGAGATCAGGATTAAAAGTCCAGTTTTAGCCCAATCCCATTTGAGTTCTCTCATGGTCAGAAAGACCAGGATTACGTAGGCAACAAACAGTCCCCCGTGAATAGAACCCACCGTACGCACGGCCTGGGGCTGTTCAAAAAAGTATTTGAGCGGCATAGCCACAAACAGCAAAATCAGGAAAGAAACGCCTTCAATAAAGGCGATAAGCCGTAGGCGGCCTAGGGTAGTAGAGAAAAACTTTTGCATAGAACCTGAAAATCAGGACGCAAAATTGAGGGATAAGACCTGCCCAACCTAACATTTAGCAAAACTATGCCGTGCATGGGCTGAATTTAACGGAGCCATGACCTCAAACTGCCACTTATCCCGTCAAACTTCGCATCAACCGTTCCATAGGGCCGTTTTTGAAGCGTTTTTTCCAGAAGAAGCTGAATACTGTACTGCCCAAGAACCACGCGCCTGAAAACCCCAGGATATAAGCTGCGCTTGCCGTACCATTCGGATTCATAGGCAGGCCATACGGCTGGCCAGTCAGCCAGGAAAGCGTGAGCATCCCAAGTGTAAGGTGTACGACGTAGTGGGTTAGCGTCAATTTAAAACGAGGCGTTTTAGTCGCTTTTGTTCTTCCACAGAAGCTTTCGGACGAAAAGTCAGCAACGAAACGCCCATTCCAGCTAAAATCACAAAAGCCGCGCTCGAATTACCGGTAAACAGGTTCAGAAATCGGCTGATCCGGGAAGTATCCGTAAAATTTCCGAATGTAATTTGGAAGTTCACAACGAACATTTCGAAGATGGCCCAGGCACGGGCTAGGTCGAAACCTAGGATACGGGGTTGCATGAATTATTATTATTACTCCCCACTCGTCAACAATCTACTCGCCAGCTTCCTCGCCTCCTGCTTTGGGCTTCTCCACCACTGCGCCGACAGCACTGGCACATAAGAAATGCCTTGCTGTTTGAAGTAATTCCCCAACTTTTCCTCCCATTCGTAACTCGGCAATTGTGTTTTAGCCAGCACGCCATCGAAAGCCAGCACACTGCTTTTTTCTCCTGCGCCTTTGCCTTGGATAAACAATGGGACTCGCACCCCCGCCGCCATGGCCGAACGTTTCATCTGGCTCTGCTCGAAATAAGGACGCAGCGCCAGTTCCACTTCTTCTCCAAAGGTCGTTGGCTGGAAGAATGACTCTTCATAATCGAGCAATTTTTTCATCTTGCTCAATTGCTCTTCTGCAGCCTCTCGCTCGCCCCGTTGGAGAAAATCGGCGAAGGTGACCAAGTGTGAAACGATGCAGGTACCGAGGAAATTCCGGTCCGCCGCCAATACCGAATGCAAGCCTTCGGGGATGCTGTGGGCAATGTAAAATTTCTGGGTTGCGCGGGTAAGCACCACATGCAACTGGTTGAAACCCAATTGACTGTTCCAGAAATGCAGGTGTCGGGTCAGCGTACCTTGCGCATCGGTAGTGCCGTGCGTAAGCGAAAGCAGCAACACATCTACATGTTGTCCTTGCAGTTCGGCAAATTGGTACACACCCAGTCCGTTGAGGTAGAGTTGCTGGATTTTTTCCCATCCCGCCATCTTTTTTTGGCGAATGCGCAGCAATTGCGCAGCGATGAGGTCGCGTTGCTGCACGGTGGCACAAGCGATGCCCACCACAGGGTACATATTCGAGGGTGTAGGTTCTATCAGGTTCAGCCAGTCAATTACCTGGCGGGCTTCGGCTTCATTGATTCCGGTAGCTTCGTCGTAGCGACCTTCCACATTGACCACCACCGTGGAATCAAGCGCGGAACGGCCCGAGGGGGTGCGCTTGAAGGGGGTTCCAAAAGCGATTTTATTGAATCGAATCCAGCCTTCCGGGGTATCCTGATGCTGGTAATCGAGGTGATGGGTTTTTGCACCGATGCCTTTACAGAACTCCAAAATATCATCCTCCGCAAATGGGGTCATATCCTGACGAGCATCACCAAATACCACGAGGTGTTTGGCCATCTCGAACAAGTGGTAACACTCCTGCTTGGGAATATTGTGGGCTTCGTCCACCAGCACCAGGTCAAATTGCATTTTGGAAAGTTGCACTACATCAAGCGCGACTTCTGGGGTAGTAAGCAACACCGGCAGGGTCTCCGTAAACGGCAAAATGTGCTTGTGAAAAAGTTCTTCTGCCTTTAGATTGACAGAAAGTTTGCGGTTGTCTTTCCCAAACCAGTTTTTGTAATCCGTTGAAAAAGTGGATTTCATTGCCCGCAATGCAACATTTTTGCGGTCTTGCCACTGGCTACTGATCTGGGCAGGGAGCATTTGGCGGAGTTCACGCCCGTATATGCTCACATTGTTGAGGGTGTCCTCATCCCAAAGAAAATCAGGTCGGAATTCCTTTTGCAAGAGGTGATGCAGGTACCAACTTTCAAACGCAGCTTGCCAGTTTTGAGGCTTGATTTTGCAAAGGGTGCGCACGGTTTTTTGTGCGGCGGGCGCCAGTGCGAGCCAGTGTTTTTGCCAAATACAGAAATCGTCGAAGTCGCGTAGGTAAAATTGCGTGTCTTCTATTCGGCCGATGATATCCTCCAAAAATTCTTGGCGTTTGGGCACGGTGAGCATCTCGTGTTTGAGTGCGTCCTGATAAAGCCCCGAGGAATTGAACTCCTCCAAAAAGGAATCAAGCGCGGTTTCGAGATCACGGATTTGTTCCCGAAAATCAAGTTCCGAGTGAATGCTTTTTGCATTGAGCCTCCGCACATCTTCCCGCACAATGGATGGGACTCTCCGTCGCCACATTTTCAGCGCAGCGTCAAAATCCTTGGTCAATTCGCTGATTTTCCGAATATTGCGATTGTCAAAATGCGTCGGAAAATCAAACTCAAAATACCGTCGCAAACTATAAGCTTGCCGCATTTCGTCAAAAACACCGCCAATACGCTCCTTGGCTGCCACCAATTCCTTGTACTTGTCAGAAAACACGCCATAGAGTTTTTCCCCACTGGAGATTGGTTTTTCAAAATCAGGTCCAAAACGGATTACCCCATCTTCGAGGCCGTTCTGGATGCGCTTTATATAGAGCGCGAGGTCGTTGTAGTATTGTTCAAAATGGTCGTGCAGGCTCTCATCGTAATCATTGGTTTGACCGATAAAGCGGTGATGCAAGGCGGTGGCTTTGGCAAGCAGCGTGCGCACCTGGCTTTCCGTCCATACACGGCCCTTATCTTTATCAAAATCATTAAAAACCTTGTGGTTCAAGCGATTGAGTGGATGGAGTAAGGTCGGAAAACGTCGAAACAGGGGCTCTGAGGCGTATATCGCCGCCACGATTTCATCATATTCTTTTAGGTTGAAGGCAAAATCAGCAGGGTTGAGTTGACTTAGTAAAAGGTCTTTGCCTTCGGTACGGTTAGCACGCAAAAAACGCCCCACGGTTTCCGTAAAACTCAATTCGCCAAAGAAAGGCAAATGAATATCTACCCAAGCCTGGTCGAGTTTACCTTGTTCTCGCTGGGTCTTGTTCAGTACCGTTTTGAAAAGTTCGGTGTTGTAGGTGACCTTGTTTTTCGAGTCGGCCGTCATACGAAGCATATCGGCCAACATCATTTTGTCACCCTCCAAATCACGCACCACGAAGGAAAGTTCGCCTACTCCTTTTTCCAGCAAAAACTTCTGCGCCCGGCGCAGTGCATTGATACTTTTGGATACCACGAGGCACTTTTTCCCATTGGAAAGCGCGTTCATGGCAATAGCCGAAATCAAGTAGGTTTTGCCCGAGCCAGAAGAACCTTCCACGACCGTGAGCGCATTGCGCTGTACGGCGCTCATCACGGAGCGCTGCGAAGGATCGAGCGGGAGCAGGGTAAAACTGTGTGCCCAACTGGCAGCATCCACCGGCAAATCGGGCGCGACAGCGGGGGGCTGCGTCACTTGCGTCCGCGGCAACGAAGGAAAAATACCCGCTACTGCCGACCACAACAAGCGACCCGAACTGCGCTCGCCCTCCCAACGTTCAAACGGTTGGATGCTGAGGGGCAAACCGTCTTCTACCAGACCCAGGCGCTGGCGGACCGCCTCGCAGAGTTCGCCAAAAGCATGGACGTTCAAGCTTTTGCCATCCATGACTTGTTGGGCTGCTTTTGAAAAATCGGTGCTGTGTAGTGCGTCCAGCAAGTGAAAAAAAGGATAGTTGGGCTGTACGGTGTGGGTTTCGTTGCGTTGTATCTGCCAATGATCCGCGTGTTGTTGGCTGGGTTCGAGGGTGATTTGCCACACGAAAAGGGGGGCCGCCACTTCCTGCCCGCCCATTTTAGCAATCACAAAAGGGTAACCTATGCCAAGGTTTTTGGTCCCGAAGACCTTCTCGCGGTTGCGGGCCTCAAAGTAAAAATGGTTGATCCAATCGCCTGCCGGCGGGTTTGCCTGCACGGGAAGGTCGAAGGGCCGATTGTCGAGCAACTCGTGCACAACCCGAATTGCGAGATCATCGCTGAGGCTACACAAGTCGGCACGGACGGGCGGAGCGGGTTGAGCATTAAGCCATTCGAGTGCTGCGCCGGAATAGGCGGCAGAAGTAAGGGAGGTAGCGATAGAAGAAGAAGCAATTGTATTTTCTGGCATGGATTCCGTTGTTCGTTGATACTGCGGGGAACTGCGCAAAAGAACGCATTTTGCTCAAAATCAACGAGGTTTTGTTTTTTTTATGGCTAAACCTTGTAGGTTTTTGAAACCTGCGAGGTTTTAAAATGGCTTAGGAACGGTGTCAAAATAACTTTCCAATTTCAGGCCAATTATTTTGGCGTTAGCCAACTATCTTTTGAGGCGAATAGTGGGGCTATTTAACGAAAAAGATAGGATGGATGGCGGCAAAAGAATGGCATCAAATCGGGAAGTTATTTTGACACCGTTCCTTATTGTTACTTTCGCCTTGTAAATTTTAAACTCATCATTTATTATCCATCATGGAAAAAAGAACGTTTCTAAAAACCGGCCTTTTCCTCGGCATTGCCGCTGCCACAACTTCATTTTTAGACGCTTGCAAAATGGCTTCCAAGAACCCCACAACCGCAGCCTTGCCGTCGCTGCCACCACCCAAATTACGCCGCACCACGCCATTTACTCTGCCTCCCCTAGGCTATGATGTTGCGGCATTGGAGCCTAATATTGACAAAATGACGATGGAAATCCACCACGGCAAACACCACAACGCTTATGTGAACAACTTGAATGATGCGGTAAAAGGCACGGTGTATGCCGAGTATGAACTGGAAGACATTGTTGCCCGCATCGGCACTTCGGATGCCGACAAAAAAATAAGGAACAATGCAGGCGGCCACTGGAACCACACATTTTTCTGGCAAACCATCGCTCCAGGTGGCAATAACGCACTTTCTAGCAAGCTGGATATGGCCATACATGCGGCATTCGAAACACAGGACAAATTCAAAGAGCAGTTCTCCAATGCCGCCAAAGGTGTTTTTGGCTCTGGATGGGCTTGGCTGTGTGTTGACAAGGACAAAAAATTGTTCATTTGCAGCACCCCTAATCAAGACAACCCCTTGATGCTCAGTGTGTCTAAACAACACGGCACCCCCATTCTAGGACTTGATGTTTGGGAACACGCCTATTATTTGAAATACCAGAACAAACGGCCCGACTATATCACGGCTTTTTACAACATCACCAATTGGAAAGTGGTATCGGAGCGGTACGAGAAGGCGGTTGGTTGAGAGGTTAGGGGTTTAGGGTTTAGGGGTTAGGGGTTAGGGGTTTAGGGTTTAGGGTTTAGGGTTTAGGGTTTAGGGGT
>JBBQSW010000257.1:0-5959 GCA_038213575.1 Chitinophagales bacterium
CCAATGTCCAATGTCCAATGTCCAATGTCCAATGTCCAATGTCCAATGTCCAGGTACAAAAGGGCAATTGAAGAACAATGGACAAATTATTGAGAACCTGTCCTATTTTTGGGACTTACAACATCGCCCTTCCGAAATGGCCTACTCAAAACAAGATTTGAAAAATTTGGTCGTCAACGGCCACACAGCTGCGGTGCTGGCTGCCACCGTTGCTGTTGACACCGAATTGCGCGACACGGGTGCCCTGCACAGATCCGCCATGCTGCTGTCTGCCCGATGTTCGGCCAACGAACAGGCCCAGCAGCACGGCACGGTTTCCAACGCTGATTATTTGCTGGAAAAAAACAAGGTTATAGATGCTTTGCTGGCGATACTGCATCCATTGCCGGAGGAGTCAATTGCGGAGCATCTTCCCAGTAATTTGGTTCCGATTACGTCAGAATTGGAAGGCCCCGTTTCCTCCAAGCCGTCCGATTTCTGGAAAAAATTCGGCTACGTTGGCCTCATCGTCGGCATTTTGGCGGGCGTGGTGAAAATCGTTGAATATTTTCAGAAGCCACCTGCAACAGAAAAAACCGAGCAACTTGCAGTCAAGGCCGACTCCTTGGTTACTCCTCCCAACATCAGTACTTCCGGCGACCAAAGCCCGGCCGTCAATGCCCCAGGTGGCGATGTGCAGATTAATTATGGCAGCAAACCGGCAAGTCCCACCCGTTCGGCAATGTCCTGGCAAGCATATAGAGCTTGACGAGCAAGTTCTGTACTGATTTTATCGAGCAATTCCTCAAAAGAGATATTGGATTTGTCCGAACCAAATTTTTTAAGGTCTTGCGCCGTCACGGAAACTTGTAAAATGCCCATCGTGATAAATTTTTACAAAGAAAGCAGCTACTAAATAAACCAATGCACAATTCTTGAATGCACCACGAATCCTTTCAGACTCCGTATTTTTGCCCCCTATGCCAACCACACTCCACAACTACACCCTCGGCCACTGGACGCCAGGCACCGGGGAAGCCCTGCCGCAATACCACGCCCTCACTGGCGAAATCCTCCACACTGTCCACAGCGAAGGCCTGGACTACGGCGAAATCCTGGACTATGCCCGCCGTGTGGGCAATCCTGCCCTGCGCCGCTTGACCTTCCACGAGCGCGGGCGCATGCTCAAAGCCCTGGCGCTCTACCTCATGGACCGAAAAGACCGTTACTACGAGGTCTCGCACTGGACCGGCGCCACCCGTGCCGATTCCTGGGTGGACATCGAGGGCGGCATCGGCAACCTATTCGCCAATGCCAGCCTGCGCCGTCGTTTTCCCAACGAGACCTATCATGTGGAAGGCGAAACCATTCGGCTTTCCAAAGAAAACACCTTCGTCGGGCACCACATCCTCACGCCCAAACGTGGCGTGGCGGTACACATCAACGCCTTCAATTTCCCGATTTGGGGCATGCTCGAAAAAGTGGGCTGCAACCTCATGGCGGGCGTTCCAGCGGTGGTGAAACCTTCGGAACAAACCTCCTTCCTCACAGAAGTCCTGTTCCGCGACATTATCGAGTCCAAAATTTTGCCCGAAGGCGCGCTGCAACTCTTGGTCGGCACCGGTCGCGGACTGCTCGATTTTGTTGACAGCCAGGATGTTGTAACGTTTACGGGTTCTGCCGAAACAGGTCGAAAGCTCCGCACCACGCCTGCCATATTACAAAATTCTGTGCCCTTCACCGTGGAGGCCGATTCTTTGAACGCTGCCATTTTGGGAGAAGACGCCGTGCCGGGAACGCCCGAATTCGATCTCTTTATCAAAGAATGCCGACGGGAAATGGTCACCAAGGCCGGGCAAAAATGCACGGCCATCCGGCGCATCATTGTGCCGGAGAAATTGCTTGATGACGTAAAAAATGCCCTTTGCAAAGCATTGGCCCAAACCACCGTTGGCGACCCCTCCGTAGAAGGTGTGCGCATGGGAGCTTTGATAAATCGCCAACAAGTGGCGCGGGTGCGCGAGCATTTGGACCTTCTGATAAAAGAAACACCCATCGCTTTTGGCGATATAGAGCAGTTTGAAACCGTTGGGGCATCGCGTGAGAAAGGCGCCTTCCTTCCGCCCATTTTGCTGTTGAACGACCAGCCGTTTTCCAAAATACTCAGCCACGAAACCGAGTGTTTTGGCCCCGTATCGACGCTTATGCCGTATTCCGGCCTTGAAAAAGCCATTGAATTGGCGAATATGGGCAAAGGCTCGCTCGTCAGCACCATTTGTACCCACGACCCCAAAATCATGCGTGAATACGTGCTTGAAGCCGGGGCATTCCACGGGCGCATCCACATACTCAACCGAACTTCTGCTAAAGAAAGCACTGGGCACGGATCGCCCCTGGCTACCCTCGTACATGGAGGTCCAGGCCGGGCGGGTGGGGGAGAGGAGATGGGCGGTATGCGCGGGGTGTTGCACTTTATGCAGCGCACGGCCATTCAGGGCCATCCGTCCGACATTACAGCCGTGACAAACCAGTTCCAAACGGGTGGACAACAAACGGAAACACCCGTTCACCCCTTCAAAAAGCATTTTGAGGATTTGTTTGTAGGCGAAACCCTGGTGACGGCCAAGCACACCGTTTCAGAGACCGACATTCACAACTTTGCCAACGTGAGCGGCGACAATTTCTACGCGCACATGGACGCCACCGCGCTCAAAGGCACACCTTTCACGGGTCGGGTTGCCCACGGCTATTTTGTACTTTCCAAAGCCGCCGGACTTTTCGTGGACGCGAAAAAAGGCCCCGTGCTGCTCAACTACGGTCTGGATGAATGTCGGTTCACCAAACCCGTTTATCCCGGCATGACCATTGGGGTGAAATTGACCGTGAAAGAAAAAATTGAGCAGGAAAGTGACCCTGCAAAAGAAGGTGTGGCGGCCATTCCTCGTGGCATCGTCAAGTGGTTGGTGGAGGTGTATGATGAAACGGGTGAGACGGTGGCGATTGCGACGATTTTGACGATGGTGGCGAAACGTTTAAACTAGGGTTTTCGTGATTTAAAAAGGATTGTACAGGATTTGGGGCCGTGTGAGCAGAATCTTGTGAAACCTTCTCCAATCAAGAAAATCCTGTTCAAAACTGAAACAATCCGCAATTTTAACCCATGAATGCAAAACCAACCATTCCAAAGGCACGGTTACTCATGCCGACTATTGGGTGGAGTTGGCGCGTATCCGCGAAGCGGTTGCGGAAACGGTACATTGGTTGCCGCAAGATTTATGGATGCAAGAGCTGGAAACTGTATCGCCCAGTGACAACATGGCTAATGAGAAACTTGAACCTACAGCCTCATTCCCTTGGAAGAAATGGTTGATTACCGTGGGCAGTATTTTTGAATTTTTGCCTTGTAGAGCTTTGTCATGTCGCAACAAAGTGAAGACCTCTACACAAGCCATGCTTTTCGAGTCGCTTTAAAGGGCATTTCGGGTCGCTTGGGTTGTGTAGATGTCTTCACTTTGTTGCGACATGACAAAGGTGCGACATGACAAGGGTGCATACCAACGTAAAAGAAACAAACCCATCCACACATGAAACAAACAGCCCTCCTTCCGTTGCTGTTTGCAGCCGCCAGCCTTAACGCCCAAGTCACCGTGCAAGACGATGCCAAGGTCGGTGTGATCGTGACCGGCACAGGCAACACCATCAACACCACCCAGATTTTCGGCAAAAGCCCGGAATACGCCGAACTCAGAAAAACCCTCACCACGCTCGAATCTGACATCCAGAAAAAGGCCGCCAGTTGCGAAAAAATGGCCAGGGACAATCTCCCCGCCGAATACCGCGACGGCTGCCGCGCTGAACTGATTGCCCTAAATGCCAGCCGGGACTCCGTGCAAAAAATCGAAACCCGTTTCCGGGAGGATGTGATCCGGTTGGCGGAGAGTTTTGCCAAAATGGAACTCAACGGCGAGCGCCTGCGCATGGCCAAGGCGATGTATAGTCGGGGCTATTCATGTTTGACCCTTTCAGGGTCTTAAGTCAATTACATTGCCCTAATATGGGCTTAACGTCGGTAGCAATCGCAATCAACCGCTTGTCCAGAGGTGCAGCGCACCTGAACTTTGCGCCGAATGTTCCGATGCGCTGCACCTTGATTCACGCTTTTTGACATATTCTACCGACGTTTGGCCCCTATTGGGCTGATGTGACAAAGTAGAACTAAAAGGAGTTAACATTGATTGCAAGTTAGAAGCAGCCTCCGCATACAATGAACTCTACTTGACTTGCTACTATGCCAAAATGTACAAAGAATCTGCCGCGATCTTGTTGATTTCCTCGAACAACTTTTTGGCCTTCAGATACTTGTCAAAGTAGGCGACGGTGCTTACAAAGTCCATGGACTGCAACATCTCCATGAGTATTTTAGCCTTGCTCGGCTCTTTCAATTTGATGACAATGGTATCCATGTTTCAAAAGTTTTAATGTAAATCTAAGCATTTAGGAGGCGCACCAACATCATATTCATCTCGCTCGCCCTGCGCGTTGCCATTTTTAGAAATATCCCGCTGTCCCAAACACCCTCACCAAGGACTGGGACGAGCTCAAATATGCAATCATCCATTGGCAAAGCAATTGCTGTTATTGCCATAAGATTTGGCACATTATCGTACAGCAAGTTGCAGATTTCAACCTTTTACCCTAACTTCGTAAGGCGTTGCAAACTTTTTTTGAAAAATTTCCCCCAAAATGTTTTTAAAAAAAACATTTTGTTTATTTTTGTGGCGAAATATTTCAAATACAAAGTATCAAAACCCTTCTAAAGCTTTGAAAGTCAAAAAGGATACCCCATCAGACAAGTCACCCAATCTGCAAATCAATAAACTAAACAACAGCATGGCAGACGATAAAGCAGAACGCCTTAAAACCCTCCAATCCACCATTGACCGCCTCGACAAAACCTACGGACGCGGCACCATCATGCGCCTGGGCGACAAGCAGGCCGTGGAAGTAGAATCCATTTCTACCGGCTCCCTGGGCCTCGACATCGCCTTGGGCTGCAATGGCCTGCCCAAAGGCCGTATCATCGAAATTTACGGGCCGGAATCTTCGGGTAAAACCACCCTGGCTATCCACGCCATCGCCGAGTGCCAGAAAAAAGGCGGCATCGCGGCCATCATAGACGCTGAGCACGCCTTCGACCGCTTTTACGCCGAAGCCCTCGGGGTTGATGTGAACAACCTCCTTTTCAGCCAGCCCGACAACGGCGAACAAGCTCTTGAAATCGCGGAGAACCTGATCCGTTCTGGCGCAGTGGATATCCTCGTTATTGACTCTGTAGCAGCCCTCGTGCCACGCGCCGAAATCGAAGGTGAAATGGGCGACTCCAAGATGGGTCTTCAAGCCCGTCTCATGAGTCAGGCCATGCGTAAGCTTACGGGCAACATTGGTCGCACCGGCTGCTGCTGTATCTTTATCAACCAATTGCGCGAAAAAATCGGTGTAATGTTCGGCAACCCCGAAACAACCACCGGGGGTAATGCCTTGAAATTCTATGCCTCCGTGCGCCTTGATATCCGCAAGAGCGGTGCAGCCATTAAAGATAAAGACGGCAATGTGATCGGCAACCAAGTGAAAGTAAAAGTAGCCAAAAACAAGCTTGCTCCACCGTTCCGAGTGGCACAGTTTGACATCGTTTTTGGACAAGGGATATCTAAAGTAGGCGAGATCATTGACCTCGGTTCTGAATACGATATCATCCAAAAAAGCGGTGCCTGGTATGCCTACAATGGCGCTAAAATTGCCCAAGGGCGTGACGCAGCCAAGCAGTTCCTGCTCGACAACCCCGAACAAGCCGACGAAATAGAATTGAAAATCAAGGAGAAAATCGCCGCAGGCGCGGCCGCAAAACCCGCCGCTGCGTCCAAATTTGTGGACGACGAGGACGATACCGAAGATTAATTAAAAGTAGATGGGAATATAGAGC
>JBBQSW010000258.1:0-5950 GCA_038213575.1 Chitinophagales bacterium
AAGCGGTTGCAAACCGCCGGATGTGCCACTTCCAAGTTGCGCTGCGCTAAACTTGAAAGCGCTTTGCTTTTGCAGTTGAATTGGTATACTTGACACAACGGGTTGCATCCTCGCCTCCCAAACCGGAACGGACGTTTACTAAACCTCAAAGGTTTAGTAAACGTGGGGCGTGTCCCTATTCCGGGTAAATCAGGTATTTCTGACGAATTATACGATAGGCCGCCAAATCCTCCGCCCAAGTTGCACGAATTTCAGCTTCTGTTTTTCCTTCCATTATTTGTTCTCGCAAACTTCGCGTTCCTGCCAACAAGTCGAAAAAACGATCTGCTCGAAAGAACGCGGACTTGTTCGGGAACTGCTGGTAAAATTGAAGCAGCCAATTCAGATTCAACTGTTTTGTCGCACGGAGCGAATCCAATGAAATCTTGCTGAAATCCCAGCCACCGCAGAGCCAACCCGAATGGAGGGGGTATTTGTTGCCTACATTGGGCCGTGGAACGAAGGTGAAAGAATCACAAGAAAAATCCGGATGCCCTATTACCTCAAACGGCCAATCTGTTCCCCGCCCTACGCTGCAAGTACTGCCTTCAAAAAGGCAAAGTGAAGGATACAGTAGGACGGATCGGGCAGTTGGCAAGTTGGGTGAAGGTGCCACAGGTAATTCATAAGATCTTGAATGTGAGTAATTTAGACAAGGAATTACATACAGACGAAGACTTTCAGGCTTATAAATCCAAAATTCGCCCACGAAAAGTCGGGCAAGTTCTCCTACCGTGCAGCCATGTGCAATTGGGAGCGGGGCAATGCCCACAAAAGAGGTGAGCCGTGAATCAAGCACCGGGCCATCCACATAATGGCCGTTCGGATTGGGACGGTCGAGCACAATGGCGCCCTTGTCCTGTTCCGCACAAGCCTCCAGCACATAAAACAAGGTGCTGATGTAGGTGTAAAAACGCGCTCCAACATCTTGAATGTCAAAGACAACGATCTCCGTGCCTGCTAAATCCTCTGGTATAGGTTTGCGGCGCTTGCCATAGAGCGATATGATGGGAGCCCCTGTTCGAAGGTCATACCCGTCGTACACATGCTCCCCCGCATCGGCATCCCCACGAAAACCGTGCTCGGGAGCAAAAATCACCGAGATACACACGCCCAAGCTATATAGCGTATCCACCAAATGGGTGTTCGCTACCATCGAAGAATGGTTCACCACCAAGGCGACTGTCTTTCCTTCCAACATGGGCAGCAATACGCTCAAACGTTCTGCCCCCACGATAATACGTTGGTTGTCAATATTTTGTGCTTGGGTTGAGAAATGAAGCAAGCACGAGACGGCAAGCCAGCACTTCCCGAAAGTTTGAAACTTTCGGGAAGTGCTGGGCTCATTACTATTTCTAAAAAACATTCCGCAAAGATTCCAAATACTCTTCCAACTTTCCCGTGTTTTGTGCTTGAATCAATGCAGAACCGATAATCGCAACATCGGCTTCTTGCGCAACCAACCGCGCCTGCTCGGGGGTCGAGATGCCGAAGCCGATTCCGATTCTTGGGGATTGGGGATTAGTAGGTTGGTGGGCCTTGATTTTTTGAATGATTGTCTTTAAGTTAGGATGAAGGCCAAAGCCGCTTCCTGTAATTTTGAAATCAGACATTAAGTAGAAAAAGTCAAAGCCAGCTTTGACTAGCTTTTCAACGCGGACATCGGGGGTGTTGGCAGCCAAAACAGGGACAAGTTTGATTGACAAATCTTCCGCTGCTGGACTATCCGCGGGTAAATCAGGTATAATCAAATGCCGGACGCCCACTGATTTTATTTCTGCTGCAAATTCTTGAAAACCAAAGGCGTAGATTCGATTTAGGTAACTCATTACCATGATTTCTTGCGTTGGAAATCGCGTATGTACGCTCCGAATTGCTTCAATGCAATCGCGCACAGTTACACCCTGCCGAGTGGCTTCTTGACAAGCCGCTGTAATGACCGGACCATCTGCGGTAGGATGTGAAAATGGGATTTGCAACTCCAAAATCTCGACTCCTGCTGCGATGTATTTTTCCGCGGTGCGCACGCTCTCGACAAGCGTTGGGTAGCCGAGCACGAGGTGCGCCATGATGGGAAGTGTTTTGTGTTGACGGTTCATTTTTGATGTTTTGCCTCTAATGGTGTTGTTGGAGCAAATGCTGTGCGTATGACTTCAGGTTGTCTTCCTGAAAATGTCGCATGGTGATAAACAAATCCTTCTCGCCTCGGCCACTCGCATTCACCACCACTATTTTGTCTTTAGGCAGATCAGTCGCCAACTCAAAAGCATAAGCAAAGGCATGCGCTGATTCTAAAGCGGGGATAATCCCTTCGGTTTGTGCCAGTTTTTTTACGGCGGAAAGGGCTGCATCGTCGCTGGCCGTCTCAAACTTAACCCGACCCTCATCGGCTAAATAAGCTAGAATCGGGCTTACACCACAATAGTCCAAACCTGCTGACGCAGAGTGCGTTGCGGCAATGTTTCCATCCTCATCTTGCAAAAAATAGGAGTGGTAACCCTCGAAAATCCCAGGTTTCCCACGCTGTATTTTCGAGGCGTGTTCGCCGGGTTTAGTGCCGCGCCCACCCGCTTCTACCCCTATGAGTTGTACTGCCTCCTCATCAAGAAAATCGAAAAACATCCCCATCGCATTGGAGCCGCCGCCTACGCAAGCCACACAATAATCCGGCAAGCGTCCAGTGGTTTCCACACATTGCTGGCGGATTTCTTCGCCGACGACCTTCTGGAAAAAGGTGTTCATAGCAGGGTAGGGGTGTGGCCCTACCGCAGAACCGAGCAAGTAATAGGAGTCAGGGTTTGCTACCCAATCCTTAAAAGCTGCAATTACGGCATCATTGAGCGTTTGGCTGCCCTCTTCCACCGCTACCACTTTGGTGCCGAGCAGTTCCATCCAGTACACATTGGGGCGCTGACGCTCGTAGTCCTTTTTGCCCATGTACACGGTACAGTCTAGACCAAATCTGGCGCAAACTGCAGCGGTGGCGTATCCATGTTGTCCGGCACCTGTTTCAGCGATAATGCGTTGTTTCCCAAGGCGTTGTGCTAAGAGAATCTGGCCGATACAATGGGTGATTTTGTGCGCTCCCGTATGGTTCAACCCTTCGTTTTTCAAAAAAATCTGCGCCCCGCCGATTTCCGCTGTCAGGCGTGGGAGTGATGTAAATGCCGTGGGGCGGCCCGAAAATGTGCGTAGGGTATCAGCGAAATCTGCCAAAAAAGTCGGGTCGTACTTGAAATGATCAAATGCAGCAGCAATTTCTTGCAGTCCCGGCAATAGTACCTCTGGGATGTAAGTCCCACCATAAGGCAGACCTGAATAGGAAGCAGTTCCATATTCACCTTGGGTATTTAAGATTTCGTCTTTGTAACTCGTAGCGCTTAGGATCATTGCTTAATTTTATATTACTGTAACAGTACGGTGATGCAAAGGTTCAAAAAATAATCCCGGACATACAAGTGCTGGCCGGGATTATTTTTAAACGGAAGTCAAACGGCATCGTCAATTTAAGAATTTGCTATAAGAATTCGCGATGTTCAAAAATAGGCTCAATTCGTAATGACCAAACGCTTTGTTACCATTGTTTTTTCACTAATTACGGTTACAAAATATATCCCTGCCGGAAATTTAAATGTATGTAATGGGATAGTATTTGCCCCTTCGGACAATACTTGGTAATCTTGTTTAAGCGTAAGGTTCTGGCTATCGGCTATCCTGATATTAACTACTTGAGCGTACGAAGCATTGATTTGGACGCTTGCTCCATTTTCGGCCGAGGCGGGGTTGGGAAAGATCAAGCCAACGCTCAAACCATTGGACGAATTGGGTTCATTTGCATCCAAAACTTGACACATAATTGTGTCGCATCCAAGCAAGGCTGTGCCGCAAAACTCGATACGCAGTGTATCCTGGACACTAGAGAAGTTGTTGATTGCCAAGACATATTGCTCGCCGGCCAAGACATTTACGGGCGCAAGAAAATTATTTTGCCCTACTGCGCATCCAGGTGGGCCGTTGGTGTCCACCTCTCCAGGGAGCAAACCTGTTGGTCCCATACAAGGGCTATTGATACTGAAATCCCCCGCAGCCATGCATCGCACACTAGATTTTTCTGCACAATTTCCTGATGGTAAGTGGTATAACAGAAAATCAACGTCATCCACAGGGTTTAAAGGGTAAATAATAAACCAAAGCGTACCACTTTGTGCTACCTGCCATCGAATCCATGCCGAGCTAGTTTCTATACTGGGAAAGCCAGCAAAACAAGGAGCATTGTCCAATTCGGTGGCATCATTCCCCGGCCCTAATATGGGCAATATTAAAGGCTGTTTATTACAAATTTCGAGTGCTGTGGAACAGTCTGCATAGTCTTGAGCAACTAATGAGTAGCTAATAGAAAACAGAAAACAGAGTAATAAGGAGTGTTTCATAATACGAAAATTGTTGCAATGGCATGTTAAAAAAGTTAGAACCAAAAACTCTATAAAGGGCTGCCTAGCGCGGCATTCAGCATATTCACACCTTATTTGCCGGATGCGGCACCAAGGTCAATACTTGTATTTTCCCTTCCAATCCGCCTTCAATTTTTGCCGTACTTTGTCTTCCGCAGGATTCTCTCCCGGGTCATACAGCACTTTCCCGTCAATTGCGTCCGGTAAATTGTCCTGCTGGACAAAATTCCCCTCAAAATCATGCGCATACTGGTAGCCAGAGCCGTAGTTGAGTTCCTTCATCAACTTGGTAGGCGCATTGCGCAAATGCAGCGGCACGGGCAGCGATCCAGTCTGTTTCACCAGCTCAAGCGCATTACCGATGGCCAGATAGGAGGCATTGCTTTTGGGAGAAGTCGCGAGGTAAATGGCACATTGTGAAAGGATTATACGCGCTTCCGGCATTCCGATCATGCGGATGGCATCCATGGTGGTGGTGGCAAGCAGCAGCGCATTGGGGTTGGCGAGCCCTACGTCTTCAGAGGCAAGGATGACCATGCGTCGGGCTATGAACTCAATGTCTTCGCCCCCGTCGAGCATTCTGGCAAGCCAGTACACGGCAGCATTCGGGTCGCTGCCGCGCATACTTTTGATGAAAGCTGAAATAATATCGTAATGTGCCTCACCGCCTTTGTCGTAAAGTGCAGCGTTTTGCTGGACGAGTTCACGTACCAGATCGTTCGTGACGCGGAATTCCGCTTCAGGTTGTCGGTAGTTGGCAATGAGTTCCAGTGCGTTCAGTAGCCGTCGGGCATCCCCGCCAGAGTAGAGCAGCAACGCATCGTACTCGGCGATTTCAATATTTTGGGTTTTCAAAAAACCGTCTTCCCGAAGTGCCCGATCAACCAGGCCGATGAGTTCATCCTTTGTAAGATGTTGAAGTACATACACTTGACATCGAGAGAGCAAAGCTGGGATGACCTCAAAAGAAGGGTTTTCGGTGGTTGCGCCAATCAAAGTAACGACGCCTTTTTCAACTGCACCCAGCAGCGCATCCTGCTGACTTTTGCTAAAGCGGTGGATTTCGTCAATAAATAAAATCGCACCTTTTTGTTGAAAAAGGTTCTGCTTGTCGGCGCTTTCAATGGCTTCCCGAATGTCCTTTACCCCGGCATTGATGGCGGAAAGTTGGAAAAATGGTTTGTTCAGAAGTTTGGCTATGAGCTGGGCAAGGGTCGTTTTGCCAACGCCTGGCGGCCCCCAAAGTATAAAAGAAGGGATTTTACCGCGCTCAATGGCCTGCCGCAAAACCGCTCCTTCACCCACTAGGTGCTCTTGGCCGACGAATTCGGCAAGGGTCTGGGGGCGCATTCGTTCAGCGAGCGGTGTCATGGCTGGTTTAGATTCGTTTTTTTTGGGATTTGGTTGTTTTGCAACCCGGTTATCCTTTGTCTCTTTTCACGATTCTTTTCACTTCAAGT
>JBBQSW010000259.1:0-5905 GCA_038213575.1 Chitinophagales bacterium
TAGGGGTAATCGTACTCAAATCCCAGCGAATTGCGGATGGGCATACCGCCCCCAATATTAAAGCAGGATAGGGTAGGGCAGAGCTGGCGAAGTTGACAGTAGGTTTTTATGCCCTTTTTCAGTTCGCTCCAGTAGTACAAGGTGTCTTTTATACCTATATCCACAAAAAAGTGGAGCATTTTCAGCTCAAACTTAGGATTTGTAGCCAATTTTTCTTGATAAAACGACAATATTTCACTCTGTCGAATACCCAGCCGGGAGGTATAAAACTCAAAATTGGGCTCTTCCTCCGTGGCCATTCGAAGTCCGATGCTGTGGGTTCCCTCAGGGATCAGCCTATCGTACATTTCCAATTCCTGTGCATTGTCCACCACGGGAAGGATGTTTGTAAAACCTTCGTTGATCAGTCCTACGATTCGTTCAGCATATTGCTGGGGCTTGTAACCATTGTGGACAATGGTAGTGCCTTTGTTGATTTTCCCCTGTTTATAGAGTCGCCAAATCAAGTCAATGTCAAAAGCTGAGGAGGTTTCCAACTGGGTGCCATTTTCAAGCACTTCATTTAGGATGAAGGAAAAGTGCGAGCTCTTGGTGCAGTAACAATAAATGTACTTCCCGTTGTAGTTGTGTCGCTGGATGGCGTCCCGGAATAGTTTGCGGGCGGTTTGTATTTTTTCACCGATTTTGGGCAAAAAGGTGAGTTTGAGGGGGGTACCGTATTTTTTGATCAGTTCATATACGTCTATTTCATTGAACAACAGTCGGTTGTTTTTCAGGCTAAATCCGTCTTGCGGAAAATCAAAGGTCTGGGCAACGAGGTCGTGGTAAGTGTTTTTCATTGAAAAACAGGCAAATACAAGTGGGTTGGTGACAAGAGTGCGCAAAGGTAGTGGCTTTGCAACAAGCTGCTTTGGAGATTTTCCACAAAACATCGGAGAGCAATGACAAAGGTCCTGTTTTCGCTCTCCTATTTAACATAATATAAATTATAGAAAAACTATTAGGACCATATCAGAACCCTATAGCCCGCTTCACCTTGCCTTGAATGGGCGTTTTTTTCAACGAAACCATCCTGATGGCCGTCACAGCGGCTTCAACTCCTTTGTTTCCATGTTTGCCTCCCGCACGGTCAAGGGCTTGTTGTTCGTCGTGGGTGGTTATCAAGCCGAAAATATGTGGCTTGCCCGTAGTGAGACCCAAATTTGTCAAGCCAATGGCTACGGCCTGATTGATGTACTCGTCGTGGTTGGTTTCGCCTTTGATGACGCAGCCCAGGCAAATTACTGCATCTACTGACTGTTGCCCGTTTAAAATGCGTGCGCCAGCCGTTAGCTCAAATGAACCAGGCACCTGCATCGTGTAAATGTTTTCAGGCTTGGCGCCGTGTCTTACCAGCGTATCGTAGCAGCCCTCATACAGAGCGTGCGTGATGTGGGCATTCCACTCGGCCACCACGACCCCAAAAGTCATCTCCTCAGCGTTTGGGATGTCTGATTCGTTATAATTTGAGAGGTTTTTAAGTGCTGAAGCCATGGTGATTTGCAAACTGCGATTTTGGATTTGCGATTAAAGGGCACTACCCTACCCTGCTTTAAAAATAAAATTTTCGCCACTTTTTTTAAAACAAAAAGTGGCGAAAATGGTGGTTACATCGCCCTTTTTCGGGCAAATTTGTAGGCGGGACTGGTAACTTTAAACATGCCCTTTTCCTCAGGATTGCTATTTACAAGGTTGTAAATGGTCAAAGTGTCGTTTTGGCCATTGTAGCGATAGCCAAAAAATTTGGAGGTTTTGTCCTCATCTTTTGCGTCAAAAAAGGTAATTACATCAATGTCTTGTCCCGCAACAAAACAGTCGCCGCCCGTGCAAAGTGTATACCGATCATAGCCTTTTAACCCTTGCAAAAAGCCGCCTGGCGTAAACATGACCTGCTCGCCTCCACCTTTGCCAATCGGCGTAAATACCCCATTTAAAATGTTGTGGTTCAATGCTGTAGTAAATGCTGTGTACCCATCTGAAGTACCTGCTTTGGATTTGATGAACTTGTCAATGCTGACGCGGCCTCCAGTAGGGTCTATCATGGTTATGTTTTTATCGCCATCGGAATGGTAGATCAAAAAGATTGATTTTCCAGGACGGGCGCCCACCAGTTCAAGGGTGTCTGCCTTATATTTGATGGGAAGCATCCACGATTCAGTGGCGTTGTAGCAAAGGGCGCTGTCGGGCCTCACAGGGCTGAAACTGATTGCGTAAGCGTACGGAAGGTGGCCTGTATTCATGGCTTCTAATACCGAGCCATATTGGTTGGCAAAGGCGCAAAAATCCATTGCAATCCAGTGGCCCGCCAATACGGTTGGGTTCGCCGGTTCGCTGGCTTGGATATTAGAAGGAACGCCTTGGCTAATTTTAGGGTCCTGCTTGCATGCCAACAGAGTAAAAATCAAAAGATTAGCAAAAATAAATGCTTTGTTCATGAACTGGATGTTTGATTGCGGAGGACTTTCGTCCATTTTGTTATTTTAAGTATTTTGTTTTGACAAAAAATCGAGGGTCGCGAGCGCCAAGTTTGCGGGCTGCTTCTGGAGAGAGTACCACTTCGATGTTGCGCTCGTAGCCTTCAGGGATTCTACCTATGACTTTTGCGTACACCGTACGATTCCCCATAGGATTGTTGACTTGTATTATGCTGCCAATTCTAGCATCGCGATGGAGGGCATAAAGCGAACCTTTTTCCTTGCTGTCCTTAGGCCAAAAACATACCCCTTGGGCAGAAATTTCTTTTTTGCTCTTCTTTCCCTCATTATACTGGGTTTTCAGCACGTCTGATTCTGTGACAGGGCGTACTGGCCGCCAATCGGCGTGAAATCCTTCAGTGCCCATCCAGCCCATAAGTAGGCGTTGTCCGGGCCTTATGCTGTTGTTTTTCAGGCGGTTGCGCTTGGCAATGCTGTCAACCGGCATCTCAAAGTACCGTTTCGATATTTGGTACAAGTTGTCGCCCTGTTGTACTACATAATAAATGCCCGTGTTTTCAGATGCCTTGAAACTACTACTTTTGTAGCGCTTAATGGCTTTGTTGGGGATCGGGATTTTCACGCGGTCGCCAATGCGCAAGGTAGGGTCATTGCGAAAGCCCGTGTTGAATTCAAAGAGTTCTTCGAGGCCAACGTTGTAGTAACGAGCAATGGAAAACAAGGTGTGCTTTGGCTTGATGGGGTGGTGAATGTATTTTTTGCCGTCTTCCACGGTGAGCAAAATGGAGTCGCGGGAAGTAAGCAGCGGGCTGGGCTGATCCTCTTGTGCCAGCAAGGAAGCCGACCAAAAAGACAAAAACAGAACAAAAAGGGGTGCTTTTCTCATAGGTATCGAATTGGTCAACGGGAAATCTGCCGCAAAAATACGCATCTAACACAGACAATACCCAATGGTACTCGCAGTTATTCCTGCCCGATGGGCATCTACCCGTTTCCCCGGCAAACCTCTGGCCAATATCGCTGGAAAAAGCATGATTCAACGGGTTTTAGAACAAGTTAACCTATCAACCAAAGTTGATCGCGTGGTAGTGGCCACTGATGACGAGCGCATTTTTGATCATGTGGGCCATATTGGAGCTCAAGTTATGATGACGAATCCCGACCATCCCAGTGGAACGGACCGCTGTGCCGAGGTGGCCAGGCATTTCCCTGAGGCTAAAATTGTTCTGAACGTACAGGGCGACGAGCCTTTCATCCTGCCGCAACAAATTGATTTACTGGCCGATACCTTGTTGCAAAATCCTAAAGCGGCCATCGCTACCTTGGCTAAAAAAATTGACCGCGCAGTTTTTTTGACAAATCCAAACGTAGTGAAGGTCGTTTTTTCGGAACAAATCGGAGCAATCTACTTCAGTCGCCACCCAATCCCTTTCGTACGGGGTGTGCAACCAGAACGCTGGCTTGAAAAACAAGATTTCTACAAGCATATTGGGCTCTATGGATTTCGGCGAGATGCCCTGATGAAAATTGCCAACCTCTCCCCTACCCCCTTGGAGATCGCCGAATCTTTAGAGCAGTTGCGCTGGCTGGAGCACGGATTTCGTATTGCAGTGGGCGTGACAGAATGGGAGACGATTGGAGTGGATACGCCGGAGGATTTGGAGGGTTTAATTTCGGGATGATGGCAGGGGGTGATGGGCCACGGATACTACGGATTGGGCACGAATGCTTCTTAAATCCGTGTCCAATCCGTGGTATCCGTGGCCCATCACCCCGGAAACGACACTTTCCCCATCCCCACCACGGGTATCCCGCCCAATCTAGCCCCCTCTCCTACCCTTCCAGCCACGGTTTCGTTGGCCAAAACGGCGAACAGCACCGCTTCTTTGGCATCGCCATCTATGCCCAGTTTTGACATTCGACTCATTTTAAGTCCTCGTAATTTATCTTTCAAATACTTAACAATCAATTGATTATGCGCACCTCCACCACTCAAATAGAGTGATCGCCGAGGTGACATCTGCGACGCAGGAGGAGGTGTCACCTTGATACGCAAGACCGCTTCTGCGATAGTATCTGCCGTGAGTCTAGTGAGCGTAGCCATTACATCATACGGATTTGGGTTGCCCTTTGGCAATTGAGCTATAGCTGATTTAACCCAGTCAAGGGAAAACAACTCCGGTCCAATGGTCTTCGGCAGCGACTTGGCAAAAAACGGCTCCGATTTCAGGATTTCAAGCAGACGCTCGTCCACGCGGCCATTGGAAGCGAGGCGGGCGTTCTCATCGAATGGGACGCCAAAGAGTTCGCGCGAAAAGGCATCGAGCAGCGTGTTTCCTGGACCAGTGTCCGTGGCAAACGCCTTGGTAGTATCTTGATTTGCAGGGAGATAGGTGAAGTTGGCAATTCCACCGATATTGAGCAAATAGCGCTCTTCTCCTTTCTTGGAGAATAAAAAATAATCGCCGTAAAGCGCGAGCGGGGCACCCTCTCCTCCCACAGCAATATGTTTTTGTCGAAAATCGGACACCGTAATGATCCCCGTTCGGACTGCCAGATGATCGCCGTCGCCGATTTGGAGCGTGGCATTGGGATAGTTGGGCAGACCGTGGAATACACGGGGCGCGTGGAAAACCGTTTGTCCGTGCGAGGCGAGTAGATCTACTTCATCGGGATTTATATTCCATTTGGCCAGGCATTGGTTCACCAAGGCAGCATGCCGCTCTGCAATGATCGCATTGAGCATTACAAGATGCTGAAAATCAATTTGCTTCTGAGCAAAAACCCGCCGGATTTCTGATTTAAAATCTTCGTCGTAAGGCAAGGTCTCGAACTGCAAAACCTTCACCCGGGTGCGCTGCCCGGACCCTGTAAACGCGCACAATGCCACATCCAGCCCATCCAGGGAAGTGCCCGACATAAGGCCGATGATTAGGCGTGTACGTTTCCGGGCAATGGCGCTCAGTTTAAAAATATGGTGTTTCATAACGTATGGCAAATTTCTTGCGGTCTCTGAAAATACTACCTTTCAATTCTTTTGTTTTTCAATTTCGTTCCAAAAACCCGGCAATGGCGAAAATAGGGTTATACTTTTGCTGCGCCCATTTTTTTGTTTTCACTTTCGGCGTTTCAACACCACTCCACGGAGCGTCTTCATATTCAACCGTTTATGGCACACGCTCGCTTATCCGCCATTGGAATGGCCGTCCCTGAAAAACGTATTGACAACGCTTATTTCGAGTCTCTGATCGAAACCACCGATGAGTGGATTGTCTCTAGAACAGGCATCAAAACACGGTACCATACAGGTCCCAACGAGTTCACCAGCGACCTGTGCGTAAGGGCTGTGCAAGATCTTGTGGCACAATTTCCGGCTGTTTCGCTGGAAGATGTAGACATGATTTTGGTGGCCACTACTTCGCCCGATCAGC
>JBBQSW010000260.1:0-5885 GCA_038213575.1 Chitinophagales bacterium
CCGCCCGTTGTTCGGGCGTTTGCTCTACTTCTTGTATTTCGATGTTGTATTTTCGGGCCAACCAGCGCAGGGCGTCAGGGTAAGTATGCCCCTCGTGCTCTTTCAAAAAAGTGATGGCATCCCCGGCTTTACCGCATCCAAAACACTTGAAAATATTGCGTGCAGGGTTAACATTGAACGAGGGCGTACGCTCGCCGTGAAAGGGGCACAAGCCTATTAGATTCACCCCGCGCCGCTTGAGCGTCACGAATTCTTCTACCACGTCTTCAATGCGCGTGGCATCGAGTATTTCTTGTACTTGCTTGGCCGAAATCATATTCTGCACAAATAAACGCAAAATGCGCGTACACTGTTTGTTCCTTACGGGGTTTCTTAGCCTTTATAAAAAGTCCATTTCCACATCTCCTTAAGCGTCACTTTTTTGCCGTACATCAGAATACCGACGCGGTAAATTCGTCCGGCTAGCCATACAAAAAACACCGCAGAGGCGACCACTAGTGCCAACGACAATGCTACTTGCCACCAAGGCGGATTAAACGCCAGCCGGAAGGGCATCGCAATGGGAGAAAACAGGGGAAATATGGAAGAGAACACCATTAAGCCGCTGTCTGGATTGCGCCAGCCGGCCATCGAAACGATGTAAAATGCTAAAATAAGGGGCAAGGTAGCAGGCAAAGTCAATGCTTGTCCTTCGCCCAAATCGTCGCCCATAGCCGAGCCTACGGCTGCAAACATAGACGCGTAAATAAAATACCCACCCAAGAAATAGACGATAAAAGCGCCAATCAAAAGCGGCCAATTTTGATTGCTCAACTCTGCCATAATCCGCATGCCCGTATCTTGAATCATCGCAGGATCTACATTCGCATCGCCCGCCGCTGCCATTGAGTCTTGCATGCTCGGGGCATTAAAGCCCATTACAAGGGGCACCAAAAATGAAACGGCACCACTCAACACCACCCAAGCCACTACCTGCGTGAGGCCCACCAATCCTGCGCCAATAATTTTGCCCATCATCAAATCAAATGGCCGCACCGACGACATCATTACCTCCACAATCCGGTTCGTTTTTTCTTCCATCACTGATTTCATCACCATTTGGCCATACATCAAAACCATAAAAAACAGCAAAAAAGTCATAATACCCCCCACGGCCAATCCGACCCCGGCCGTGTATTTGCTCTGGCCATCTTGTTCACTTTTAATACCCTCAGGGTCAATGGAGACATCCGATTCCAATAGTTTCAACTGAGCCGCATCCATCTGTAAGGAATCCATTTTGAATTCCCGAATTTTTTGGGCGATGCGCTTTTCAATCAATTTACTTTTTTCTGGGGCCAACTTATCGTCAGAATAGTAAAAAATCGTGTGCTCTTTTTGCTTAAAATTTCCCAAAGCCGGAATGCGGAGCACCCCGTTGAGTTTTTTTTCTGTCACCTCGGTTTTGAGCTGTTCGAGGGTTTTGCTGCCCGAGGGGATGAACCGCACACCCTGCTCGTCGGGCAAGGGGTTCACCATACGGGCCTCATCCAAGACGGCTACTTTTATTTCGTCTCCGCCTTGGTAACTCGATAAACCTATGATCACCAACATATACACCAAGAGGCCCACGGGGGCCAACAATGTTCCAATAATAAATGATTTTTTGCGAACCCTCGTGATGTACTCACGGCGAATAATTAAAGAGAGTTTGGACATGTCAGAATAGTATAAAGGAAGGTGAATTTTTATCCGGCTTCAGTTTCAGCCACTCTTTGAATGAAAATTTCGTTAAAAGTGGGCAATATTTCTTCAAAACGGGTAATTCGAATGCCTTTTTGGAGTAGCAACTTGAGCAAGTCGTTGCTCATAAATTCATCGCTCAACTGGAAGGTGTGGGTGTTTTTTTCTGCGCGCAACAATACAAACCGCTCCGACAAATCGGCGGGCATGGGGTCGGGCGTTTCAATTTGAAACAAGTTTTTCTTGTATTCGTTTTTGATGGCGCTTACCTCGCCGTACAGCACGTTTTTACCTTTATTAATGAGCACAATGTGGTCGCACATTTCTTCTACCTGCTCCATGCGGTGGGTACTGAAAATGATGCTAATCCCCGACGCATTGAGTTGTGCAATCTCATCTTTTATCAAGGTAGTATTGATGGGGTCGAGTCCCGTAAACGGCTCGTCCAGAATGAGCAATTTGGGCTTGTGCAACACCGTAGCAATGAATTGAATCTTTTGCTGCATGCCCTTGGAAAGGTCTTCCACTTTTTTATCCCACCAGTCTTTGATGTTGAATTTAGTGAGCCAGTGGTCAATTTCCTGCAAAGCCTGTGCCTTGGTAAGCCCCTTGAGTTGGGCCAAGTAAAGCAATTGCTCGCCCACCTTCATTTTTTTATACAAACCCCGCTCTTCGGGCATGTACCCGATTTGTTCGGGCGAGCGGGCGTGTAATTTTTGACCATCCAGGTATATCACGCCCGAATCAGGGGCCGTGATGGTTGTAATCATGCGAATCAGGGAGGTTTTGCCGGCTCCATTGGGGCCTAGCATACCAAATACACAGCCTTTTTGCATGTCTAGGCTGACATGATTTACCGCTAAATAATCACCGTAAGTTTTAACAACGTCTTGTACTGAAAGAATCATGATAAGTTTTTTAGTGGTAAGAGGTGAGAGGTTACTGTTAAGTAGGGCGTTGCGCTTGAGTGGTTAAAAGGGCGAAAAACACCTTTTACGCCCAAAAAATCCCAAGCGAAACGCCCGCCTAACACCCACCGCATACCGCTTAATTGACGGCGTAAAAGTCGCCTAAACACCACGCATGAACCTTTTTTTTCGGCCAAAAGTGGATTTTATTAGAGATAAGTTATTGAGCGGTTAGGGTGGCGTTGCGCTTTTGATGGTAAAAAGGAGGCAAAAAGCACCATTTTATCCCCAAAAATCCCAAGCACGACGCAATACTTACCCCTTACCCCTTACCTCTAAAAAACTTACCTCTAATCAAGTTTCTTCTTCGGACATAGGCTGTACCGAACCGTTGCCACCAAGCATGCCGAGAGCGGTCATAGCGCGTTCGCTGGCGAGTTGTTCGGCGCTTTTTTTGTTGAAATCGTCGGCCGTACCTACTTTTTTGCCATCTACGAGCACGGCTACTTTAAATTTATCGCGCTTTTCGCTCTTGTATTTGGCTACTACTTTATACTCAATTTGGTGGCCGTTTTTCTGGCACCATTCCAAGAGTTGGCTTTTATAGTTGTCGTCAAACCCTTCTAACTCATGGATATCCAAGTACTTACGCAAAATTTGACGCACCACAAATACTTTGGTGCCATCGTAGCCACGCTCAATATAGACCGCCCCAACCAAGGCTTCCAACGCATTGCCGAGCATGGATTTTGACAGCCTGGTTTGGTTGTAATTGGCCAAAAACAAGTCCAGTCCCATCCGGTCGGCTATTTCGTCGAGCGAATTGCGTTTCACAATTTTGGAGCGCATTTTGGTCAAAAATCCCTCATCAGAGTTGGGGTATTTTTTGAACAAATACTCCCCTACGATGGTACTCAGCACGGCATCCCCCAAAAATTCGAGCCGCTCGTTGTTTGAAACAGCATAATCTTTTGTGGCAAAGGTGCTTTTGTGGAAAAAGGCCAGTTTGAACAATTGTAAACGGACTGGCGTGAACCCAATCAATTGTCTCAGGCGGCGGGCCAATTCCCGGTCTGGATGGAAGTAATAATTGTAAAATCGTCGGATAAATCGCACAGAATCAATTTTTTAGAGCAGAAAACACGACTTATCCAACTTGGGGTTGTGTCAAATGGGTTAGCACTGATGATGGAGCGGATTTTTATTTCGTTTTCGCTGGTGAAGACCTTCCAGGTTTTTAAAACCTGGAAGGTCTAGCACTCGATAAAGAATAAAATTTGGCCCGTTTTCCAGATTAACACTTTTGACACAACCCCAAGTTCGACGAATCTAGTCGTGTGGATTCCTTTTCTTTTATTAAGCCCTCAAACTTGTTTGAAGACAATGGATGCATTGTGCCCCCCAAAGCCGAAAGTGTTGCTGAGCACTGCGCTCACTTTGCGTTGTTGGGCCTCGTTGAATGTCAGATTGAACGCCGGGTCAATCTCCGGATCGTCCGTGAAATGGTTGATGGTCGGGGGTATGAAACCATGTTGCATGGCCAGAATACCAGCGATGGCCTCCACAGCACCAGCAGCACCCAGCAAATGCCCGGTCATACTTTTGGTGGCAGAAACATTGATCTTGCTAACCAGATCGCCAAATACCTTGCTGATCGCCTTCAACTCCGCCACATCACCCAATGGAGTTGAGGTGCCGTGGGTATTGATGTAGTCTATATCGGCGGTGGTCATACCTGCGTCTTCCAGCACCAGATTCAGCACATTGATCACTCCAATGCCTTCCGGGTGCGGTGCTGAGATATGGTACGCATCGTTGGTCATGGCACCGCCCGCGTATTCGGCATAGATGCGTGCTCCACGCCGTTTTGCGTGTTCGTATTCTTCCAGAATCAAGGCCCCTCCGCCTTCGCCCAACACAAAACCGTCGCGGTCTTTGTCGTAGGGCCGCGAAGCGGTGGCTGGATCGTTGTTGCGCTCGCTCATTGCCTTCATGTTCGTGAAGCCTCCTACCGCCGTTGCAGCAATGGTGGCTTCCGAGCCGCCCGTCACCATGATGTCTGCTTTGCCAAGGCGGATGTAATCAGCGGCATTGATGATGGCATGGCTCGAAGAAGCGCAGGCCGACACCGTAGCATAATTGATGCCCATGAAACCATATTGAATGGAAATCATGCCCGCGCCCATGTTGGTGATCATCTTTGGGATCAGGAAAGGATTGTGACGGGGCGTACCATTGCCCTTCACATAGTCCTCAATCTCCCTTTCCAGGGTATGGAGCCCACCGATGCCGGATGCCCAGATTACGCCGGTGCGTTGTTTGTTAATTTTGTCCAGATCAAGACCGCTGTCTTTCAGCGCCTCGTCAGCGGTGACCAGTGCAAACTGCGTAAAGCGGTCAACACGCCGGACTTCTTTCCGATCCATAAAATCTTCTGGAACAAAACCCTTTACCTCACAGGCGAATTGGGTCTTGAACAGGCTGGCATCGAATTGCGTGATAGGACCTGCGCCGCTTAAGCCGCGTTGCAGTCCCTCCAATAATGCGGGCACGTTATTCCCGATGGGGGTGATTGCGCCTATGCCAGTGACAACGACTCGTTTCATAGAAATTTTTGAATTTGAAAACCAGACTTTGACAAGTTTGGGCGGGCAAATGTAGGAAACAGTTTGAAACCAATTTGTATAGACCGCTTTCAAGTCTGCCGAAAGCGATGGTAAAGTCTGAATTCTGCTTAATTTATTCTCTTCCAGAGAAATTTTTAAACTCCTGTTTCTTTTTTGCGACAAAAATTCTACCTTTGCCCGCCCAAAACGAGAGCCAACAGTTTATTACAAAAAGCACCATTTTCGCTGTAAAATATGGCACACCACAAGTCCGCACTAAAGCGCATCCGCCAGAACGACAAGCGTCGTTTGGAAAATCGCTACTACAAAAAATCTACCCGCACGGCCATCAAGAACCTGCGCGAGCTGAAAGAAAAGGCTGAGGCTGAAAAGTTTCTTCCTAAAGTCGTGAGCATGATTGACCGTTTGGCCAAGCGTGGAAATATCCACCGCAACAAAGCTGCCAACCTCAAGAGTGGCTTGATGCGTCATGTGAACGCGATCGCAGCCTAGTGGCAGGGGCACGAAGTCTTTGACGGTTTGTTCGACTCTTTTGAACTGATACTTTGTTGCGCCTCAGTCATGGAGAGCCCGCTACAATCCTTCGTCGCGCCTAGTCTCATCTCAAAATAATCTGACCAAACTATCA
>JBBQSW010000261.1:0-5876 GCA_038213575.1 Chitinophagales bacterium
GTGCCCGCTGGAAGATTGGTTGGATTTTGGACCATCGAAGTACAGGTCACACTTCCATTGTTCCAGCAATAATTATAGTTGCCTGTACCGCCCGTTACGGTGATCGAAGCGGTGCCCGTAGGAGTACCTGAGCATTTCACATCTGTTTTGCTGACGAAGGTGCTCACCAAAGGCTGTGGCCCCAGGATCGTGTAAGCACCCGAAGCTGGGAAATCTTTGGAACAACCATTAGAGTCCGTCACCCGCACCGTGTAGGTATTTGCGGCAACATTGCTCAGGTTTTGGGTGGTCATGCCATTGCTCCACAAATAAATGTAGCCGCCCGAACCACCCGTAGGGCTGATGAAGATTGCGCCTGTAGAAAGCCCGGCACACGAAACATTCGTGATGGCTGGGCTTGCAACTGAGATAGACGTAAAGCCCGTAACTGGAATATTGGGCACCACCAGCGTACAGCCTTTGGCGTCTGTAATAGTTGGTGTGTAAACGCTGACCGCGAGACCACTGGGGTCTTCTGCCGTAGAGCCGTTAGACCAGAGATAACTATAGGGAGCAGTACCACCACTGGGTGTGAGGTTGATGGCGCCGTTGCTGCCGTTAAAACAAGATACGGTGTTGACCGTGTGGGTCGCGGTGAGTGCTGCGGCAGGTTGGGTAATGATGGCCGTGTTAGTCCCCGTCGTTCCACCTGAATAAGTAACGGTAACGGTGTAGGTGCCAGCGGCGAGGCCCGTTGGGTCTTCCATCGTCATTCCATTAGACCATGCATAGGCCGTAGCGACCGTGGAAGGAGGGTTCTGAAGGTTAATTGAACCGGTATTTCCACCAAAACAATTAACATGGGATAATACCGTAAGCGTTGGCCCAGAAATTACCGCCTTTATCCAACCATTTTCTCTCGACATCGAAACACCGCCCGTGCTTTTCGCCGTACCAATGCCCGTTACAGTTGGGCAGGCGGTGGACGTAAAGCTAACATTCGCCGTCATACCCGGAGCAGCAATAACGGTGAAACATGCTGAGAAAATAGTGGCATCATTGGCAACCGATGCGCCGTTGGCGTTTGCCCAGAGGAATTTGATTACGCCTGGATTGGCAACGTGCGTGATGTTTGCAGCCTGAAGGTTGAGCGGGTTGGCGCCAAATTGTGTATTCACATACGTCAGCTGGGTGGGATTGTATGACAGTGCAAATTCCGAACTGCTGATGGCCGTAAAGTTCTTGACTTTCACTGCCACGCAGCCTTGTGTATTGGGTGCGGTCGAAATCGTATCCACCTTATATGCAACGTCGAACGAGGGCGGGTTGGTTACGATGATATGGATCGGAGCATTTACGCCCGAAGTGCCATTGACATGGGTTGCATTGGTCCACACGTTGACCGCAGGCATAGCATTATTATAAGCTTCTGCAAAGCCAGCGGATTCTGCAAGTCCCGTGCTATCAATTTTTATGGTGTTGTTTGCGCCTGGCGCGCCAATTGCTTTAAAACAAATATCCACGATGCGTGTGCCGTCTGCAAGCGTTACCCCTTCGCCGGCGGGGTCAGCCCATGCGCATACCAGATTTCCTTGATTCGGTGATTGGGTCACCAGTGCGGGCACTTCATTCAAGTCGTTGCCAGACAAACCAGAAAGGTTATACCTGCGGGTACACTCATAGGTCAGCACCGATTTGTCCCAGTGCAAAACCCACTGCATGGACTGGATGCCGTCAAAGTCATTGACGGTCACAGGCATACAACCGCGTTCGCCTTGTGGGATGTAGATGGTGTTGGCCACAATTTTGAAGCCGAACAAGGGTGGCAAGGGCTGCTGGCCTGTGCCGACTTGTATCGGGCCCGTGCCGCCATTTTGATAATTCAACACTACAGGTTGTCCGCTACCCACTACGTCAATGGAAGGAGGCGCTGCTGCTGGAGAAATATTGATATTCGACATGCCATCGGAAATGGCCGTGAAATACATCTTGAAAATCGCAGTCCCATCGGGAAACGAGAAGGGCGAATTGGCGCCATTCGAGTAACCATCCCAAGAGATGCCGATTTTCCCCGAAGCTGGCACGGAAACGAAGTTGCCATTGCTCCAGTTTGGGAAAACCGCCCCTCTGAGCGAGTCAAATTTCAAGGCGACCTTGTTGTAGGTGATGGGGAACTGCATGGACTCTATGTTCGTAAAGTTTGTCACGCGGAGTTCTACCACGATTTGGCTGCCAATTGGGTATGGCTGAGGAGCGGAGGGCGGGGTCGTGACCACAAAACTGGTGGTAAGACCCTGGCCAAAGGCTTGAGAGGCAAGCAACAGGAATATACCTGCAAATAGTTGTGTAAGAATCGGTTTCATATTCTTTAACAGCGGAGTGTGGGTGAGAGAAATTGGATGATGGAAAAATTTTCGACTTTGAACGTTGGACTTTGGATGATGAACGTTGGAAAAATCCAACGTCTAATGTCTGGCTGTCTAAAGTCAACTGGTTAAGATGTCTGTGTCTCAGAAAAGAACGAGGCTTCGTGTGGCGATCTTCCGACCGGCTCGGAGCGTGAGGGAATAAAGCCCCGGCGTTCCAAGCATACTATTTTCAATTACCATGCCATGTTGGCCTGGTGGAAGTTTAAAAAATCTTTTTTCAAACACTATACGGCCCAACACATCGGTGACAAACACCTGAATGTCAGCCATTTCGTCTAAATCAAATTGAAGTTGAGTGGATACCGAAAATGGGTTAGGCGACAGCGTGATCGGCACTTCATTCTCGGCTGGCTCAGCCGTCGCCACCGTGAATCCTACCGCGACAAAGCCGTTGATTCGGGGGCATTCCGCCTGGAGGTAATCCTCATTGGAACCGTCGGCCCGAACCTTTACAATCTCAAAAAAAGTGGGTGGAAAATCCAGCAATTCGGTGATTTTCACTGGCGAACTGCTTGTGTCAGCGCCTATCACCTCAAAACGAATTCGAAAAATAATGCTGCTGTCGGGTACTGAAAAACCTGGAGGAGCGCTGTCGCCTTCCCATTGAATGCGAACGTAACCGCTGTCCAGTGCACGCGCAGTATTGAAATCAGCTATACTGAGGTCGGAAAAATTAAAATTGGTGGTGGAGATGTACTTCAGGACTTTAGGGTCCCAACGGATGACCATTTGCATGGACACCACGCTGTCAAGGTTCAGAACCTTGAGCGGCATCAGCTTGGTGCTGCCCGGCGTGGCATTGTTGATGTAAGGGAAGTAGAAACTTGCCCCTTGCGCCGAGAGCGACACTGATACAAATAAAAGCCAAAGGCTTATAAATGTGTTGCGTATGCAAACATTCATAGGTAAATAACAATTGGTGATGTCAGAAAATGAGCCCTGCATTAGTGGCTCCTTACCGGGAAATCCGTTCTTGCAACGGAAGGATTAAAAGAACGAAGAAGCCTTTGCAAAAAGCAGGCCAAAAAAAGCGGAGCCGCTCAATTTCAATTTGAAAACTGCGGTGTCCGAAGGACTTGTTTTTGATTATTGCCTCCCAAAATTTTGAAAAAGAGGCGCAAAGGTATGAAAAATGTTGTTCAAATGTTCTGGGAGATGCCCTCCTTGAATGTCCAATGTCCAATAAGAAATTTCCAATGTCCAAGTTTGCACGCCGTGATGCCCTCCTTGAATGTCCAATGTCCAACAAGAAATTTCCAATGTCCAAGTTTGCACGGCGTGATGCACCCGATAAATTTTCGATGTCTAATTTGGAATAGTCCAGTAGAGGTAGTAAATTTACTACAAACTTATTCCAAAATGAATCCAGAGAAAACAACAAAGTACGACCTTGAAGGCAGGCTGATTGAATTTGGCTCAAGGGTCATTGATGTGGTGGAGTCACTTCCTGGCACTACAGCGGGAAAGCATCTTGGTGGTCAATTAGTTCGCTCCGGCACAGCACCCGCACTCAATTATGGGGAGGCGCAAGCGGCTGAATCAAGGTCCGATTTTATCCATAAAATGAAAATCGCCCTCAAAGAACTGCGAGAATCGAAGGTCAACCTCAAATTCATCCTGAAACGCAAATATTTTCCAGAAGATAGGCTGCTCCCTTTGATACAAGAAAATGACGAACTAATTGCCATTTTCATCAAAAGCATCTCCACAGCGCAAGAAAAACTCCTTAAAGGCAACAAATAACCTAAGCCAGTGTCCCCCCTTGGACATTGGACATTCCTTGTTGGACATTGGACATTCCCTTGGCCCTTGGACATTGGACATTTTATTCCCGACCTTCGCCGCATGGCACTCCTCCCCTATTATCAGGCCGAGCTTCTGGAGGCTGGCTGCGACGAAGCGGGTCGTGGCTGCCTGGCAGGCCCAGTGTTTGCGGCAGCAGTAATATTGCCTCAAAATTTTTACCATCCCTTGCTGAACGATTCCAAACAACTTTCTGAAACCCACCGAAATACCTTGCGCGAAGTCATTGAAAAAGAAAGTCTTGCCTGGGCGGTGGCCGAAGTGAGCGCCGAAGAAATTGATCGGATCAACATCCTACAATCTTCACTGCTCGCCATGCACCGTGCACTGGACACACTGAGTACGCGCCCACAATTCATTCTGATAGATGGCAACAAATTCCATCCCTACCCTGCCACACCCCATCTTTGCGTGGTGAAAGGCGACGGCAAATACGCCTCCATCGCGGCAGCTTCTATTTTGGCCAAAACCCATCGCGATGAGGCCATGCTCCAACTTCACGCCGAGTACCCCCAGTACCATTGGCAACAAAACAAGGGTTACCCCACGGAGCTGCACCGCGAGGCTATTCGACAACACGGCATTTCACCTTGGCACCGTCGCTCGTTTACCATAATGGCACCGCTTCGCGGTTTGTTTGAATAAGCTAGTCACCAATCTACCAATCACCAATCTACCAATCACCAGTCCACCAGTCCACCAATCTACCAATCACCAGTCACCAGTCCACCAACTCTTTCATACTATGAAAGCACTTAAATACCTCCTTTACACGGCCCTTGTGTTGGGCACCTTGTGGCTCTTGCTGAGCCTTTTTGCCAAAAAAGCTTACCGCATCGAGCGTAGCATGGAAATAGAAGCGCCGCGTGAGACCGTGTTCGAGCAGGTTCGCATGTTCAAAAACTTCACAAATTGGTCTCCCTGGCATTTCATGGATCCAGAAATGAAAATCAGCATCGAAGGCACCGATGGCGAAGTGGGAGCGGTGTACAAATGGGACAGCGAAAACGAAAATGTAGGGAAAGGTTACCAGAAAATAATGTCTGTAAATGGCGGGCGACTTGATTATGAGGTGGATTTTGGACTTGGCCCTTCGCCCAGCTTTTTTTTAGTAGAAGGCGACAGCCAAAAGACCAAAATCACCTGGGTCATAGACATGCACTTGCCCTTCTCGATGCGCGCAGGTGGGATGTTGACCGACCTCAATACTTATGTCGGAAAAGACTACGAAAACGGACTGGTCAACTTGAAAAAGTATTGTGAGGCGCTCAATCCCAAAACGTATCGGGGATACAAGGTAGTAAGCGCAGAACGGCCTGCGGCCTATTACTTTACATTGCGCAAAGTGGTTGAATTACAGAATATTCAGCAATTTTTAAGTGACCATTATCCGAAGCTTATACAAGCCGCAGAGAAAGCAGGCGCGAAGAATACTGGCCACCCGAGCGGGTTTTTCTGGTCTTTCGATACCGTGGCTGTGAATTCCGACATGGCCGCTGCAATCCAGCTCGAAAAACAAGTAAAAGCGACCGACTCCATACAAGTTTTTAGTTTCAGCGGGAAGTCGCTTCTGATCGAATATCTCGGCGACTACGCCAAAACCGGCGAGGCGCATCTGGCTATGGACGAGTACATGGAGGAGAAAAAACTACAGTCCATCCCCCC
>JBBQSW010000262.1:0-5870 GCA_038213575.1 Chitinophagales bacterium
TGCCTGCTGTAGACAAATACCTGCCCACAGAAACTGGCGAACCACCGCTAGCCCGCGCCAAGGGCTGGAAATATGAATTGTCTACCATGCCCGGCTGGGCAGGTTCCTCCTGGTATTTTTACCGATATATGGATCCGCACAACGACCATGTGTTTTGCTCAAAAGAAGCCTTGGATTATTGGCAAAAGGTGGATTTCTATATTGGCGGCTCGGAGCATGCCGTAGGCCACTTGCTTTACAGCCGTTTTTGGAATCATTTTTTGTACGATTTGGGACTGGTGCCGCATCGGGAATTTGCTCAAAAGTTGGTGAATCAAGGGATGATTCAGGGTCGCTCCAACTTTGTCTATCGCGCCAAAGAACGGTTCTTCGAAGAGTATTTGATGATCAAAGTACTAAAGCCATTCTTTGCGGAAGAGGGCCCTATCGAAATTTCGGGGCCAGATTTTGAAGAGGAAATCAAGTATGACTTTGCATTTGCGACCAATAATCTGGCCATAGAAGTGACTTCTATCAAACAGATTGTCAAGATTGAACGCATCCGCAAAACTGCGCTGGAAGATGGCAAGCGACTCATGGTGCTGTATACGGAAGAATTGATTGACCAGATCAACAACCCTGAAGTCATCGCCAAAAAAATACAAAGTGCCTTGGAGAGCCACGAAAATTACATCGTGAGTTCAGAGAAGCCTGTAGGAGAACAACTGTTTGTCTCACACAACCTGCTGTACAAATACAGTCCCGATTCGGTGACAAAACTTCACGTGGATGTGAACATCGTAGACAACGACATACTGATCTGGGAAAAAGCCCGCGCCAAGCCCATGTTTGCCAAAGCTAATTTCAAACTTTGTCCGGAAGGCAACTGCACCTGCTCCTGGGAAGTCGAGAAAATGTCGAAATCCAAGTTTAACGTAGTCAATCCGGACGACATTATCCTGGAGCATGGCACGGACTGTTTCCGAATGTTTGAGATGTTCTTGGGGCCCATCACAGACGCAAAGCCTTGGAATACAAAGGGTATCTCGGGAGTGAGCGGCTTCTTGCGCAAATTCTGGAGCATGTTTTTTGATGGCGAAAATTTCCGTGTCAGCAACGAAGCCGCTACCCGCGACGAGCTTCGCGTACTCCACACCTGCATCAAAAAAGTAACCGACGATATCGAGCGGATGAGCATGAATACCTGTGTCAGCCACTTCATGATCGCCACCAACGATCTCCGCAGCCTCAAATGCGCCAAACGCGCAGTGTTGGAACCCTTGGTCATCCTGATCGCTCCTTTCGGTCCGCACATTGCAGAAGAACTTTGGCATAGACTTGGTCATAGTACCAGCGTTTGCGATGCGGCGTGGCCAATTCACGACGAAGAGAACCTCAAAACTGACACGGTCAATTATCCAATCCAGATCAACGGAAAACTCCGCGCCAACATCGAACTTCCCGCAGGTATCACAGCGGACGAAGCCGAAAAAGCGGCTTTGAAATTAGAACTGGTGCAAAAATGGCTCGAAGGGAACACGCCAAAAAAGGTGGTATTTGTGCCGGGCAGGATGATTAATGTAGTGGTTTGATTGTAGATTACTGATAAGAATATAGATAGCGTGGCACCCCTTTTTATAGGTGTGCTACGTTTTTTTAGATTGAATTTGCAATATTAATAGGGTAAAATTTTGTCAAATTTGAATCGTGCCAATAATAATTAATATAAAAATATTGATAACTGCTTGAGGTTTTGGTAAGAAGTTTTTAGTATTGCGTCCTAATTAATTCACCAAACAATTATTCACCAATATGAAAAGCAAGATCATTTTCCTGCTATCGGCATGGCTTATGTTGACCCATAGCCAAGTTTTCTCGCAAGTTGTAAGGCAACTCCAGCCTCCAAATGCGCCCAACGCCCCAAAATTCAGCAACACCAAAAAAACTGCCGTTCAGTCCTTGACGACGCCGGTTTTGTTGACGCCCAACCTTTCCAAAGAAAAGAAGAATTGGGGCGTTATGCTCTCTCAGTACGGTGTTTCGCACGGGAGCGAGCAGACCAAGAGTACCACAGACAGCATCAAGGCTGCCCTAGGCATCCAAAAACGTTTGAGCGTAGGCAAACCCTCGCCCAATCAGTCTGAAAATGATATCGCGGAAAGCTCTTCTGTCGTTGACCCGTATGTTACTTTAGACTTTCAGGGAAACACCCACAACGGTTGGACGCCTACTGACAACAGTATTGCCGTCTCGGACGATGGCTACATTGTATCGGTTGTGAACAGCAGCCTGATGTTTACTACGACGGATGGTACGGTTCTGCTTGAGGAAAATTTTGATAGTTACCTTGATTTCCTAAATTTATCAGGGAGTTACTTTGATCCTCGTGTGGTTTATGATCCAGTAGAAGACAAGTTTATTATGGTCGTTTTGAATGGCAATTTTCCAGGGAATTCAACCGTAGTGATCGCTTTTTCGACCTCTAATGATCCTACAGAAAGTTGGTGGGTTTATACCTTTGAGGGTGACCCGATAAATGCGGGTGTCTGGTTCGATTATCCTAGTATCGGGATATCAACCACCGAGGTTTTCGTTTCCGGCAACTTGTTTGATTCGAATGACAATTTTGATCAGGCGCTGATTTACGAATTTGAAAAAGGCGATGGCTTTGCCGGACAGTCTTTAACCGGCTGGTACTGGGATGACGTGCGTGACGCCTATGGGAACCCTGATTTTACGATTGTACCCATTTCTTATGGCTTTAATGGAAGCATCGGACCGGGTATTTTTTTTATTAGCAGCAACAGCGGCGGAGGGAGTGATGTAATGATGTATTACACCTCGGATATCGGAGCGAACAACCCAACGTTGGAGGTTTTTGCCGCCAATGTAAGTGCCTATGATTTGCCGATCAATGGCTATCAACTCGGCTCTTCAGATGAAATCAAGACCAATGACTGCCGGATATTATCGGGCTATTGGGCCGATGGCTTATTGCATTTCGTACTCAATACCCAATTTACAGATTTGTATACCCGAATCTATTATGGACGCCTGAATACCAATGATCTTACTTCTACCATAAAAAGATTTGGTCTGACAGACTATGAATATGCTTTCCCTGCAATAGCGCCGTTCACGAATGATGAAACAGATGCAACTGCTTTGATTGGATTCTTGCGCACAGGATCAAATATTTACCCTCAATTTCGAGTCGTTACCTGCGATGATGCGGGCGTTTTTTCCGGGTCTGTATCTGTCAAGGGCGGCGATGACTATGTGGATTTTTCTTTCAATGGTGAGGAGCGGTGGGGCGATTATTCTGGCATTTCTCGCCGACACCTCTCGGACGACCTTGAGGTGTGGGTATCCGGCAGCTTTGGTGCCGCCTTTGATGGCGGGTCTTCCAATGTGTTAGGCACCTGGATAGGCCGTGTTTCAGATGATTTTTTATTGGCTCCTTTCGTAGACTTTGTTGCCAATCAAACGGTCATTACAGCAGGCCAGCAGGTACAGTTCACCGATCTTTCTGTTGGCAGTCCAACTGCTTGGTCTTGGTCGTTTCAAGGCGGTACTCCCTCTTCCTCCACGCAACAAAATCCAGCGGTAACTTACAACACGCCGGGTACTTATAATGTGACGCTCATTGCGAGTAACAGTGCTGGCAGCGACGATGAGACGAAAACGGCCTATATAGTGGTTAACCCATTAGTAATCGCCCCCGTAGCAAATTTCACAGCCAACCAGACCACCATCACCGCCGGCCAGCAAATACAGTTCACGGATCTTTCCACCAATACGCCAACGGGCTGGTCTTGGACCTTTCCGGGCGGCACGCCATCTTCCTCTACGCAGAAAAATCCGTTGATAACGTACAATACCCCAGGTACTTACAATGTATTGCTCACGGCAAGTAATAACGCGGGTAGTGATGGAGAAACAAAGGCATCCTATATTGTAGTCAACCCCGTGGTGATCGCCCCCGTGGCAAATTTTACGGCCAACCAGACCACCATCACTGCTGGCCAACAAGTACAGTTCACCGATCTTTCTACCAACGGTCCAACAAATTGGTCTTGGACGTTCACTGGCGGTACTCCAAGCTCCTCCACGCAGCAGAACCCAACGGTAACGTACAATACGCCCGGCGTTTACAATGTGTCGCTAACTGCAAGCAACAGTATGGGCAATGATGTAGAAACGAAGGCATCTTATATCGTGGTGAGCCCCGTGGTGATCGCTCCTGTGGCAAATTTTACGGCCAACCAGACCACCATCACTGCTGGCCAACAAGTACAGTTCACCGATCTTTCTTCGAATGTACCCACTAGCTGGTCCTGGACATTTCCCGGCGGCTTACCCGCTTCGTCCTCCGCCCAGAATCCGACCGTGACGTATAGCACACCTGGCACCTATAATGTATCGCTCACAGCAGGCAATGGCGCGGGCAATGATGGGGAAACAAAAAACTCCTATATTGTGGTCAACCCGGTAGTCCTCGCTCCTGTTTCAAACTTTTTTGCCAGTCAGACTTCGATTACTACTGGGCAGCAGGTAACTTTTACCGACGTGTCTACGAATTCACCCATTGCTTGGTCTTGGAGTTTTATTGGAGGTTCTCCAAGTACTTCCACCCAGCAAAACCCGGTTGTCTCCTACAATACGCCCGGCACCTACAGTGTGACCCTGATTTCCAGCAATGCCGCTGGCGGGGATGAAGAAACCAAAATCGCTTATATCACAGTTACGCAACCAGTACAAACACCGGTGGCAGATTTCAGCGCAAATGTTACCCAAGTGAATGTGGGTGGTGTGGTCCAATTTACGGATCTTAGCCTAAATGCGCCCACTACCTGGACTTGGTCATTCGTGGGCGGTACGCCCAATATTTCTACGTTACAAAACCCGATCTTAGTGTATGGTGCGGCAGGCGTTTACCCGGTTACACTGGTATCAAGCAATACTGCCGGCAATTCGGTGATTACCAAGGATAATTATATCACCGTCGGGATGAGTGCAATTCAAGAAACGGGAGGGGTGTTCAACCGATTTGAATTGTTTCCCAACCCGGTTTCGCATGACCGTCTGAATGTTGTTTTTGAAATTGAAGAAAAACTTGAGCTTGATTTCTACATCCTGAACGAACAAGGTGCCGTAGTGAAGCATTTGCTGCACCAGCGCGTAAAGTCAGGTACCAACCAACTAGCTTTCAACACCGAATTGTTACCTTCCGGAACGTATTTCGTCTTGGCGCAAAACCCTTCCAAAAATGTATTTAAAAATGCAAAATTCGTGGTACAAGATTAGCCTTTGGGTGTTGCTCGTAGCATCTTCATGTCTTCAAAAGCAGAAGGCGACCGAGGTTCGCCCATCCGGTCAAGGTGCTGATCGAGACTCAACCTTGGCTGCGCCAGCCGATGTGAGTGATACGCCTTTGGGAGCTAAAACAGATACTGTAAAGCCATTACCTCCAGTACTGCCCATTGAAAAAACTCAAAATGCCCCTCCAAACAAAAAGGGACCGGGGACCAAAGGCAAGGAAGTGCATGCGCCAATGCCCGAAAAAGAACAGGTGAAAGATGCCGGACGCTTGGAAAAGGAAAGGCAAAAACGTAAAAAAGAAGGCAAAGAACAGCGATAAACCAGCTCGTTTTCAAAATCCCTGCCCAAAAGTGGTGGGGATTTTGAATTTTTGCGCCTTCAAAAGAATAATTCTGCACTCAATAAATGTACAAAAACAAAAAAGTAGTCGTCGTACTTCCGGCCTATAACGCCGCCCTCACCCTCGAAAAGACCTACCGCGAGATACCCTTTGATTTGGTAGACGAGGTCATTCTCTGCGACGATCACAGCAAAGACAACACAGCCGAACTGGCTCGCTCTCTGGGCAT
>JBBQSW010000263.1:0-5868 GCA_038213575.1 Chitinophagales bacterium
AGCGGCACTAAGCGTTGGTCCTGGGCGGTTTTGGGCAAAAACTCGAACTCCGCGTAGGGCATGAGTTCAAACAAACAACTGCGGAGCAAAACAGGCACTACGGCACAGTCTCCGTTTGCTTCCCGTTGCATGGCAATGGGCACTTCGATGCGGTTGACGTAATCGGAGGCGAGGTAATCGCTGCTGACGAGGAACACTACAATATCCGCCCGGCTGACTTCAGTGTTTATTGCCCTGTCCCAGTTGGACCCGGGCAAAATCATGGAATCTTCCCAAAGAGCAACCTTTCCAGACCGTGTCAAAGGCGAAAGATGGCGGATCAGCTGATCGAGCAGCGGGCGATCGTTTTGGTTGTGCGAATACGAGATAAAAACACGCAAGGGGATCATTTTGCTTCGGGTTTGTTCTTTAAATGGCCTTTTTTCCCGATGCAATGGTACGAACGAAAGATTTAATATCCGTGAAAATCCGTGTCTCATCCGTGCAATCCGTGTTCCACAACGTGAGGATGGAACACGGATCACACGGAGGAGACACGGATATTAACGGATCAAAGTTCCCCAGCCAAAAGCCTCAATCGGATCTCCGCCGCTTTCAAATTATACAGCACCAGATCCCTGCGCGACAAGGCTTGTTCCAGCGAATTCTGGGCAATTTGCGGCTCCAGGCCATTCGTCGTGCCTACCCGGAATCGCTCTGTACTCACGTTGAGGTTTTCCCGGGCAATGCGCACGTTTTCTTCTTCCAGACTTAAAATTTGCTGTTGGCTTAGATAGGTAGCAAGCTGATTGTCCAATTCCATTTCCAACTGAAGTCTTTGATTGTCAAGCCGAAAGGCCGATTGTTGGGCTGCGAGTTGGGCCGTTTCCACCTGCCGTTTGAAATTGCCTCCTGCATAAATAGGCACCACCAAGCCCACACCGACGGTCAGACCCGCTTGCGTGTTGTTAACCGTAAAACCCGCGCCATTGTCCGAACGGACGGCGTTGAGTTGCCCGTTGCCCGTGAGCCTGGGTCTGCCGAGGGTACGGTTTTCATCCACCACCAACGCGGCGATTTCCGCCGATTTTTGCAGGGAAAGCAGGCTGGGGTTATTGGCCAAAATTTTCTGTATCAGATCGTTGCGCAGGGGGGCGTAGGTAGTCGTCAGCGTTTCATCTACGTTGAATGCCGTTTCAGATGGACGTATAAGCAAGCGATTGAGCGCTCGTTTGGCGTTGGCTGTGAGGGCTTGTTGCAATATAAGGTCGGCACGGCGCTGATTGAGGTCAATGCGGGCTTGCAGCGCATCCGTTTGAGCCGCAAAACCCGCTGCCAATCGGGCCTCCGCGATGCGCAGCCGCTCTTCGTTGAGCACGATGACCTCAGCCAAAGCCCGCTCCTGCATTCTTCCACGTACGATGTCGTAGTAGCCTTGGAGCACGGAGGCTGTGGTTTGCTGCACCGTGTTTTGCAGATTGGTTTGGCCGAGCGATTCCAATTCTCCCAGTCTTCTTTTGGTGATTTGCATTCTGCGTCCGTCAAAGAGCGTCCAGGAAAGTTGCACCCCGGCGTTGGCGGTGTTAAAAGTGGCGCCGTCTTCTTTAAATTCAATGCCGTTCGCCAGTTTTTGCTGGAAGGCGCTAATGGTAAAGTTTTCGTTTGCCACAAAATTCACGGTTGGGAGCATGCCAGCGTTGCCTCGGGTATTGTTGAGCCGGGCGATGTCCGCATCGGCCTGGCTGATGCGGATGTCGTAGTTGGCTTCGAGGGCGATTCGGACGGCTTCTTCGGGAGTGAAGAGGGGAGAAGCAGGGTTTTGGGCAAAAGAAGATTGATTGGAAGCGAAACCAAGCAGAAGCAAGACCCAGCGGGCAACAAAAGACGGGAACGGGGGACGTTTTTTCATATCGCAAAAGTACGCGACTGGTCTGTTTTTCCTGCTGGGCATTGAAAGCCTAATATACTTTTGAACGTGTGGACACAAATGCCCTAAAATAAAAAAGGCCTCCCAATTTGGAAGGCCTTGTGGGCACAGAAGGACTCGAACCTCCGACTTGCTGCTTGTAAGGCAGCCACTCTGAACCAACTGAGTTATGCGCCCTTTGCTTAAAGCGGCGGCAAATGTCTGATGTTCTATTGGGGAAACCAAATTTTTTCCACAAAATTATCTAGCGCGTGTTAAATTAATTCCTCACCCCTGCATCTTCAGGATCTGTCACGCGGTTTTGCTACCAGTTGTAGAGTCGGAGATTCGAGTCCTTCCCGATGTAAACCGGGACAGGTCCTGTGCCCACAAGGCCTTCCAGAAATGGGAGGCCTTTTTTGTTTTTGGCGCATGTGCCTGCCATCGAACATCTTGAAACGGCGGCGGATTATTACGCCGCTTTTTTCATGAACTCGCCATCGGCCACGCTTCGCGCCTCGCCCGTGAGGAGATAACAAACCCGCAAACCTTTGGCAGTAACCCGTACAGCCGGAAGGAACTGGTAGCCGAAATGGGCGCTTTCTTCCTTTGCTTCGGCGTTCAAATTGATTTTGATAATGTGATCGAAAACAACGCCGCCTACCTCGTAGGATGGCTGAAAGTGCTGCAAGCCGACAGCAAATTTATTTTCAAGGCCGCCGCAGAGGCGCAAAAAGCTGCTGAATATATTCTGAACCGAAAAGCAATACCCACGGCAGAAGCCTAAAAGTGCAAACTCCCATTTGGGTAAACGCTGCAATGCGTAAAAACACAAACGAGTATCCCTGCAATGGAGCAATACCAGAGCGGGGATATTTGTTTTATATTGCGTTAAAATTGTTTAAAAAATTTGCCGCCTCGCGGCGGGAAAAGCGGTATCATCGGTGCCGTTTTCTCCGACTGAAAAACTTATGGAAGTTCTTCAGTATCTTCGTTTCTGAATTCTAAATCCAATCTATATGGCCGAATATTATTATTCTAGTGATAAGAAAAAATGGGAAAATGGTGGAAGCGAGTATGATATTTTTATGAATATCGTAACTGGCAAAATCGGTCTTGATTATTTCATTTGGCATACTGAAATGTGTGATACAAACCAAAATCATCCAAATAAATGTACCTGTGGTGCAGTAGAGGAGGCAAAACGTATTAACGAAACTGATATTGTTCCTCTGTGGCATTTCCAAAAGGAGGGGGTAATCAATCACTATAATCCCAATATTGATTTTGGCACTCAACCTATTCGAGTTCTTAATCATATGCTCGGCTTAATGTTCGTAAATACTCACTCCGAGTTTCATAAAGAGCTTTTTGAAGAAATTGATAAGGGAGTGTTCAGAAAAGGAGTTTTTCCAGTTTTGGGCGAAGAAGCCTTGAGGAAAGATAATGGTAATTTCCGTACACCAATTTTAGATGAGCAAAAGAATGTTATTATCAATGAAACCTTCCTATCCTATTTGTGGGGTGTGACATATTCAGTTTATGCACTTTTTCTTGAAACCATTGATTTTCCTCAAATTAATAATCATTATGGTTATACGGAACATCCAATTCGTCAGGAAAACATAGACAAGGCTCATTTATTATTTAACTATGCGAAATCTCTAATCCAGGTTTTTGAAAAATGGGATAAGGAAACATTGCCAAATCCTGAAATGTATTCTGCAAATGCCTCTGATAGAACGTATACAGAGCAATCAAATACATTTTACACGGAGGCCGTTAAATTCATTTTGTGTCACGAGTTTACCCATGCCCAGAGGCACATAGAAAAGATAGGTAAGGATTTACCTGTATCGCACTATTTAGAATTTGAAAAAGAGGCTGATGAAAATGCAGTTGCTCTTTGTTCCGCATGATTTTGGCATAAGTATCATCGTCTGCCTGCGTTGCACCGTTTGTGTCTTTAAACCCTCCTTTCTTATCCTGAGAAAAATACCCATCGTGTATTTTTTCAACTGGATGGGTGTCCAGTTCCTTGTATTGCGGCAAGGCAACCAGATCTTTAAAGTGTTTCTCAAAAAGCAACGCATACTTGCCTTTTTCGGACTTGCCTTCTTCTGAATAATCCCGATAATTGGCAACCCGATCAATGAAGAAAAGTGAAAGTACTTTGATGCCCTTTCCCCTCAACTGCAACTCTTTATCCAAGTGTTTTTTGATGGTGCTCCGAATTTGTACTTCTACCAAGTCCTCTTTAATACCGCCGCGTTCCTGGCCTAAGTAAAGCCGCCCGGCAGTAAAATCTATGAACTCGTTTCCGGGTTCTGCACTTATCTCTAAAACCTCAAAACCGTTTCGGTAAGCTTCGCGCTCATTTGATAAAGTGAATAAATCATAGCTTTTTTTGCCATCTACCCAAATATCCTTCTCACTCACTTTTCCTTTTCCTTGAACCTGAAGGCGGATTTTCGCCCGGATACCGTTTTTATTATCCGTTTCCAACAATTTCACGTAAGCCGCATTCTGTACATTTGCTCCCTCGACGGAGGCAACCACGATCTGCTTTACCAAGCGTAGTTCATAAGCCTTAATCGGGTCGAGCTTGTAAACGAGATTGTACAAATTCTTGTGCGTCGCAGAGTATCGGAAAATGCACAGTGGACTCAGCGACTTGATAGCATCCTGTGCGCGAGGGGTATTGTCCACACTTTGCGGCTCGTCAATAATTACAATCGGCTTGGTCGCCTGCACGAACTCGATGGGACGCCGACCAGAAAGTTTATCACTTTCCTTAAAGATGACATTACTCTTTTTATCGTCCTCGCTATCAGAAAAATCTTTTCGGAAGGCATCAATGTTGATGACCATGATTTGCACATGGTTGCTGGTAGCAAACTGGCGTAAACGGTTGGCCTTCTTACTGTCGTACACAAAATGTTCAAACTCGATGTTGTTGTATAGTGCCTTGAAATGCTCGCCCGTTATTTCGATGTTTTTAAGTGTTCCTTCCCGAATGGCCACGCTTGGCACTACGATGATGAATTTTTTAAACCCGTATTTCTGGCTCAACTCAAAAATGGTGCGCAGGTACACATAGGTTTTTCCTGTACCAGTTTCCATCTCTACGGAAAAGTTAAGCCCGTTTTTGTCAAACTCTTTTTCTACCGTAATGTCGAGGTCGTTTTCTTCCTGGAGTCTGTTCAGGTTTTTCAGTATTGTTTCATCCTCTAAAATGAGGTTGTTTCCAATCCCAAGCTCGGATTGAAAAATACTTCCCTGACCGGAAGTTCCGGCCGTGCTGATCTCCACCGAAAAATCGCCCAGGTTCAGGGGTTGCCCGTCAAACAGGTTGCTGATACTGTTTACTGCGGCTATCTGAAAGGATTGGGTGCTGTCAAATTTGAGTTTCATGCGCTGGCCGATGAATGATTACGTTGAACTGTTCCGCCTCCGGAAAATGCTGGAATTCAATATTCGGATAGGCTTGTAAAGCACGCAGCACGCCGCTGCCGGTTCCCCGATAAGGCAGCATATCGAGCGCATACGAGGCCAGGATATGGTTCCTGCGGCGACTGACACCCGTTTTGATCTGTTCCGTCGTTAGACTATTGGGCAGTTTTCCGGGGCTTTTGATTTCTATGCGGTTGTCAAAAACAAGTACTTTGATGGAATCTGGCACAAAATAATCCCGGTGTATCAACGCATTGATCAAGAGCTCATTGATCACGATTTCAGGGATTTCCAGATCACCTAAGCTATTGAAATTCTTGCCGTTCTGTACTTTACGCAGGCTGCCGATCACGAATTTTTGGGCATCCTTGAACATTCGGACTAAGTCGCCGCCAATGTTTTCGCTCGAATTATACCGATCGCCCGCCAGGTTGTTGCCCTGAAACCAAATGGCGGTGATGTAGCAATTCGGGTTCATCCGTTGCGGGTTTTTGCCGAAAAGCAAATCGCCCGCCAGGTTGATTTTGCCT
>JBBQSW010000264.1:0-5841 GCA_038213575.1 Chitinophagales bacterium
GTTCGTTGCGGAGCATGCGCAGCACCTTAGATTCGGATTGCAAAGCCTCCACACGCCGCAGCAGCTCAGGGTCTGTTTCGAGCACTTGCTCGAAGGCCGCTCGGTCTGACGCACTCCAAAGCATAAACTTGCTGCCTCACCCCACCTTTTAGCTTGTCGCTTTGGCAAAGGTGTTGCAGCGCAGCATTAATACGGGTTGGAGATTTGCTTCGCAGCGCCTCCAGAATTGTATGGTCGTTGTCGAATAATTGTTTCATTCCTTATTGCCGGGAGCCAGACAAAGGTAAGGATGGGTTTCACATTTTAATTTTGGACAACGCTTCTAAAAAATTCGCCGCGCCAGATACCCGGCGCGGCGAACTCAAAATATCGCAATATCCTAATTTCTAAATTTCCTTTAAAAACACCAACCCCCAGCCTTGCGTAATACCGCGGCTACCAGCCGACGTTTTTCTTTCACATTCACAGGGGGATACTTGGTAAAACGTTTCACGCCCATCAGGAAGGTTTTGAGCAAATCTCCTTCCGCGAAGGAAGCCAAGGCATCGGTTGCATTTCTGCTGATTCGTGCTGTTGCATCATGGATAAAGACCTTGAGCATTGCATCGTACACTTCCTGCGGTAGTTCTTTTTGCATTCCAGCCAGTTTTTGAACACGGAGCAGCATGGATTCGGCGGCGTAGAGGTCAATGAACATATCGGCTGTGTTCATCAATACTTCCTGTTCTTCTTTTAGGTTGAGTTTGCCGTCCATCTGCATCTTGGCAGCGCTACCGGCTACCATCAGGATAACCTTTTTGAAGTCCGAAACCGCTTTGATCTCCTCGGCATAATCGCCTTCGAGGCGTTCCATGGAAGGCATGGAAGTCAATTCTTTTTGCACCGCCCAAGCTGGTCCGACGATGTCCAACTGGCCTTTGAGTGCCCGTTTGAACAACTGATCTACCATCAGCATCCGATTGATCTCGTTGGTGCCTTCGTAGATGCGGTTGATACGGCTGTCGCGGTAAGCACGTGCTGCCGGGTATTCTTCACTAAAACCGATACCGCCATGGATTTGCAGGTTCTCGTCCGCGCAATAGTCTGTTACTTCAGAGCCATACACCTTCAAAATAGAGCATTCAATAGCGTATTCCTCGGCTGATTCCAGCGTGGCTTGTCCGAAAGATTTGCCCTCGGCAGATTCTTCCGCTTTTTTGTCCTGCATGCACTGCGAGGTGCGGTAGGCAGCGCTTTCGGCGGCAAAATTTCGGATGGCCATTTCGGCTAGTTTGTACTGTATGGCGCCGAAATCCCCAATGGGTTGGCCGAATTGGATACGTTCGTTGGCGTAGGTGACCGCCATGTTGATCAATTCTTTATTGCCACCGATACACATCACGCCCAGTTTGAAGCGACCGATGTTGAGGGCGTTGAAAGCAATGAGGTGGCCTTTCCCGATTTGGCCCAGCACGTTTTCGGCTGGGACTTTTACATTTTCAAAGAAGACCTGCCGGGTAGAGGATCCTTTAATGCCGAGTTTGTCTTCCTCCGCACCCAGAGAGATGCCTGCTGAGTGTGCATCCACCACAAAACCGGTGAATTTTTCACCGCCTACCTTGGCAAAAACGATGAAAATATCCGCAAAACCAGCATTGGAAATCCACATTTTCTGGCCGGTCACCAGATAGTGGGAGCCATCGGCACTCAAATCGGCGCGGGTTTTGGCATTCAGCGCATCGGAGCCAGAACCTGGTTCCGTAAGGCAATAGGCCGCTTTCAATTCGCCCGAAATGAGATCGGGCAAGTATTTCTGTTTTTGTTCTTCTGTTCCAAAATAAAGAATCGGCAGCATCCCAATGCCAGTGTGGGCAGCAAAGGGCACACTGAACGAACCCATCGGACCAAATACATCCGAGATGACAGTATTGGTATTGGTATCCAACTCCGTGCCACCATAAACGGCTGGCATGTGTGCACCGAGCAGCCCGAGGTCGCCCATTTTTTTCAGCAGAGAAGGAGAAAGCCCGGGCTCTTGCTTTTCGATTTTGGCGCGGTTGGGCGCAATCTCGTTGTTCAGGAAATCAATGGCCATTTGTTTGACCATGAGTTGCTCCTCATTGAGCTCCTCTGGAATAAAAACGTCTTCGGGACGGCTGTCTCGGATGAGGAACTCGCCTCCTTTGAGAATATTGGAAGTTGCTATGGCTGCTGACATGGGTGAAAAAGTGGTGAGTGGTGAGTGCTAAGTGTTAAAAAGAGACGGTTTTTAATTCTGAGAGAGGCAAAAAACGCATCTAGCGAATTTTCGTTACAAAGGTATTTCTTTAATGGGAACTTCCCAAAACCATTCGTAATTTTTCCAAATCTAAAAATTTTCCACAGACATTCTCGAATCGTACTACTTTGCCGCCTTTGATTCTGTTGAAAAGATACATCTTATGTCAAGCAGCAAGCCAAGTCTCAATTTTGGGCAGATCATCAATATGAATTTTGGGTTCTTTGGAATCCAGTACAGTTTTGGGCTTCAACAAACGGCCATCAATCCGATCTACACGTTTCTAGATGCAGATCCCGCTCAGTTGCCCCTGCTCAATTTGGCCGGACCCATGACGGGTTTGCTCATTCAGCCCCTTATCGGTGCCCTGAGCGACAAAACCTGGCATCCCCGATGGGGACGGCGGAAACCTTACTTTTTGGTGGGAGCTATTTTTTGCAGTTTAAGCTTGTTTGCATTCCCGTTCAGTAGCGCTTTATGGATGGCTGTGGGACTTCTATGGATCTTGGACGCGGCCAACAACACCGCCATGGAACCTTATCGCGCTTTTGTGGCCGACAAATTGCCGGAATCACAATACGGATTGGGGTTTCTGACGCAGAGTTTTTTCACGGGCCTGGGCATCACTTTGGCAAACCTTTCTTTGTTCTTTTTTCAGGGCAACATACTCGGACAATCCGCTTCCGGCATTCCTTATTGGGTGTACGGGTCGTTTTTCGTCGGAGCAGTTTGTTCTATCAGTTCGGTCTTGTGGACTCATTTCACCACCCCCGAGATACCGCCCACGGAGGAGGAGTTGATCTATATTCGTAAAAACGAACACGGTGTTTTTCAACCCTTTGTGGAAATATTTGACGCCATCAAAAATATGCCCAAAAGCATGTGGCAACTGGCCCTGGTGTATCTTTTCCAGTGGTATGCACTCTTTATTTATTGGCAATATTGTTCGCACAGCATCGCGCAGTCCGTATGGAAAACTTCCTCGGAAGCAGACGAAGCTTTGTACGAAAAGGCCGTGGGCTGGACGGGGCTGGTTAATGGCTGGTACAATATTGTCACCTTCCTTTCGGCCTTCGGGCTGGTATGGTTGGCCAAAAAATATGGCGCCAAATGGGTTCATTTTTCTTGCCTGATCATTGCAGGGCTGGGGCTGTTGGCATTCCCGCACATTGAAAACAAGTATCTGCTCTTCGCACCAATGACGGGCTTTGGCATCGCTTGGGCGAGCATGATGGGAATACCTTATTTGCTTGTTGTAGGCAGTATCCCAAAAGAGCGTTTTGGGGTGTATATGGGTATCATAAACATGATGATCGTAATTCCCATGATTATCCAGACGCTCAGTTTTGGCATGATTTATAAAACATTTTTAGGGAGTGACCCAGGGATGGCGATTACGACTGCGGGCGTTTTGTTACTGTTTGCAGCAGTCGCTGTGCTGAGAATGCAGGTCGCAAAAAGTGGTGAACCGCAACCGGCCATGCCAATGGGCGGGCATTAAATACGCTTTCGCACTCCGTGCTACCATAATGTCACCGCTATGCGGTTTTTTAGGTAGGGAAAGACGGACGCTGTCCAAAACGCACGTTATCTTCAAAAATCATATTGTCATGTTCAATCGCAACCTTCATCCAAAAATAAATGCCATCCTTTCACAGGAAGGAATGGGCGCCCATAATGATCTTTTTTATGCACGCCTGATGGCCAATGCGACGGCAATTCGTATCCTTTACCGGGAATTATACGAGGAGCATCCACTTTGCGAACAGGGCTTTGAACAACTTATCCATGTCATCGCTGAAGCCGCGCACAACCGATCTTCTTTATTGAAGAAAAAAGACGACGAAAAGGCGCAAAAAGATCATTGGTTTTTGAGCAATGAACTCGCTGGAATGAGTTTGTATGTAGACCGATTTTGTGGAGATTTAAAACAATTATCCGGCAAACTTGACTATTTTCAAAACCTCGGGGTAAACTTTTTGCACCTCATGCCGCTCTTCCAAAGTCCGCCGAACGAAAGCGACGGCGGGTATGCTGTTTCCGATTTCCGAGCGGTGGACGCGCGTTTCGGATCACTGGATGATTTGAAAAGTTTGATACAAAAGATGAATGGGATGGGTATGTACGTCATGCTCGATATTGTACTCAACCACACTTCCAACCAACATGAATGGGCTCTTAAAGCCAAAAAGGGCGAGCAAAAATATCAGGACTACTACTATTTCTATGAAGACCGCCGCTTGCCGGATCTTTCTGACCAGAACATGCCGGATATATTCCCGGAAAGCGCTCCCGGCAGTTTCACTTATGTGAAAGAATGCAAGCAATGGGCCATGACGGTCTTCCATCCCTATCAGTGGGACCTGAATTATACCAACCCTCAGGTGCTGTGCGAGATGCTCGATACCATTTTCTTTTATGCCAATCTGGGCGTGGATGTTTTGCGGATTGACGCTCCGGCGTTTATCTGGAAAGAACTCGGAACTACTTGCCAGAATCTTCCTCAAGCCCATACCATCCTGAGACTGATCAAGTTATGCGTGGAATCAGCCACCCCAGGTATGGCGCTCTTGGGAGAAGCGATCGTAGCGCCCAAGGAAATCATGAAATATTTTGGCACCGGCCCTTTCACGGCTCGGGAATGTGATTTTGCCTACAACGCCACTCAAATGGCCACGCAATGGGATACGCTGGCTACCGGCGACACCCGAATCATGTTGGCTTCACAGCAAGATCTCTTGCAAAAACCCTACGGGACGTCCTGGATCACTTACACGCGCTGTCACGACGACATTGGACTGGGTTACGAGGACGCAGCCATCGAGCAAGCAGGGTTTACCCCATTTGAGCATCGGAAATTCATCAAAGACTATTACGCTGGAGCGCTGGATTTTTCCCCGGCGAAAGGAGCCTTGTTCTCTGTAAATCCCAAAACCCAGGATGCCCGCATCAGTGGTACACTCGCATCTTTGTGCGGCCTGGAAAAAGCGTTGGAAGAAAAGAATGAAGCTGAAATCGAGTTGGCCATCCGCCGTATACTGCTGATGCAGGCTTGTAGTTTTTTCATTGGCGGTGTGCCCATGCTTTTTTATGGCGATGAATTGGGCTACACCAATGACTACAGTTACTTGAAAGACCCGGCCATAAGCTACGACAACCGCTGGATGCACCGCCCGATGATAGACTGGAAAAAGAACCAGAAAGTTGAAAAAGCAGGGACGATTGAACACCGCATTTTCTCTGGAACACAAAGACTTTTGAGTATTAGAAAGTCATTGCCCGCAGTTGCAGACACCAAAAACCTAAGTTGGTTGGCCACCCACCACCACCACCATATTGCCGCATTCACGAGGACACTTGGATCACACAAATTGCTGTGTCTCTTTAATTTCAGTGCTCAAACGGTGCATTTGTATGGCGGCATCCTCCGCGAGCATGGATTTCATTTGCCAATGTTTGATCATTGGGCCAATGACCTCTGCGCTTTGGAAAACGAGGGTGGCTTTTTGAAAATGGAGGCGTATTCCTTTTTGTTGATGGAAGAGCGGTAGGTTAGGGGTTTAGGGTTTAGGGTTTAGGGGTTT
>JBBQSW010000265.1:0-5840 GCA_038213575.1 Chitinophagales bacterium
GCGAATCGTATGGGAGAAGCCCATTTCGACAGAAGGGCTTGGCACTCAGGATATTGATATTTTGAAAGAAAAAGCAGAGGATATGATGAGGCAAAGGTTAGGTTTTGAAAAGTAGGCACTCCCCTTCGCATTGGCCAGCGCACGATTGTACGACATTCTTTTTTTTGATTTCTTTGTAAAACGGCCTGTTTTCCCTTTAGGCTACTGAATCCTTTTCAGCTGCATATTCTTTACCCGCCGCAACACAAGTGGCACCTGTTCAATTTCCACAGAATCGCTGTCAAGGCCAAACCAGTTTTGCGGGGAGGCAGTGATGCTCTTGACGGCAAGATAGATACGCATGACGGCTTGCTCCAACAAGGGCAGGTCGTTTTCGTGCGACAGGAACTCTTGAATGATGACGAATTTGAAATCACCCGTGGCAATTTCGCCATGCCCAATGTGATAGCGGGAGCGAATGTTCAGTTCATCGTTTTCAAGCAAGTCTTCGACAACTTTCCTCAAAAATAGGTTCATCCGTTGTTCTACCCGGAAGCCAAGTCGGAAGTTCACTTTATACACGTCGTCCCGTGCAATCGTGTTCACTTTGTATTCCATAGTGTACGGCTCATCGGTTGTTTCAAGGTGTATGAACCAATAGATGTCAGCGCGTTTGGGCTGCGTCTGCAGAATGGAGTAAAGGATTTTTTCCTCCACCTTTTTGGGCGATTTGGTACTGCTAAGGAACACAAGATTGGTCGCACACTTTGGGATGTCATCGTCGCTGCCCAGCAAAATGAGCTGGTCTATGTAGTCGTTGATTTTGACGTTTTGTATGTATCGGTTTTTGATCTTTTTGGCTTGTACCCAGACGAACATAAGGAAAAACAAAACAGAGGCGATCAGCACGGTGATGAAACCACCATCTTTGAATTTCAACAAATTGGCCGCAAAAAACGCTCCTTCAAAACACAGGTACCAAATCAGGAATGCCCACACATACAGTGGCCTTACGCGGTTCAGCACAAAAAAATTGGAAAGCAGAATGGTAGACATGAGCATGGTGAGCGTCACCGAAAGACCATACGCCGCTTCCATGTGCTTACTTTCTTTAAAATAGGCCGTTACGAAAACACAGCCTGCCCACAGGAGCGTATTTACGGCAGGTACATACAGTTGGCCTTTCATCTGCGTCGGGAAAATGACTGTCAATTTTGGCAATAAATCCAAGCGGATGGCTTCGCTTACCAAGGTGAACGACCCGGAAATCATGGCTTGACTGGCAATAATGGCGGCTAAAGTGGCAATGGCAATGCCGAAGGGCAAAAAGAAATCTGGCATTACCCCATAAAAAGGGTTGACGTGCTGTGGCTCTAACTTGTCGCCTACCATGGCCAAAAACGTTGGCAACGATTTTCCTTCATATTGCAGACACCAAGTTGCCTGGCCCAAATAGTTGAGTACCAGACAAGATTTGACGAATAACCAACTGACACGGATATTCTGCTTGCCGCAATGCCCCAAATCAGCATACAAGGCTTCGGCTCCGGTGGTGCATAAAAAAACAGCCCCCATCAGTACCAGGGCATGGGGGTGGTGAATCAAAATTTTGATCGCAAAAATTGGGTTCAAGGCATGCAAAACCGTCCAATCGTGCGACAAGGACATGACCCCTAATACCCCCAACATTGAAAACCAAATCAACATCACGGGGCCAAAAAACTTGCCAACGGCTACTGTTCCAAACTGCTGGAAAACAAAAATCAATGTAATGATGGCGATGGTTATTTGCACCGTTGGGAGGTGCATGTTTTGCAGCGCAGGTACGGACGCCAAACTCTCAATGGCCGCCGAAACTGTGATGGGCGGCGTGATCATGCCTTCTGAAAGCACCGCACAGCCACCAATCATGGCAGGAAAGAGGAGCCACTTACGCCTCCGCCGCACCAAAGTGTACAGCGAAAAAATGCCCCCTTCGCCTTTGTTGTCTGCGCGGAGCACGAGACCAATATATTTGAAGGAAGTTTGAATGGTGAGCGTCCAGAATACCAGCGAGACTGCTCCCAAAATGGTCTCACGGTTTATTATCCCATCCCCAACGATGGATTTCATCACATACAAAGGCGAAGTACCAATGTCACCATATATGATGCCAAGGGTGATGATAAGACCCGCTGTAGTGAGCTTGTGCTGATAACTATGGTCGCCGCTATTGGCCATTTTCATTGTTTTGGGACTTTAAGGCAGGGGTACAAGTCAAATATCCAACGTCTAAAGTCCAATATCCAAAATCTATTTATTTGTCAAAACCCAATATTCCCAGGGCTTCAATTTTAGTTGCATATCCTTGGTGAGTTGGACGGTACTCGCGCCAAACACATTGAGATAAACCCCTGAAATCACTTCATCGCTGGGACGGAGCGTAACGGCACAAGGCTTTTTGCTGAGGTTAAGGACTACTACCAGTCGGTCGCCGTTCTTTTCACGGGTGAAGGCATAGACTTGATCGTCTTGATTGGTCTCAATTTTTTCAAGTTTGCCGCCATGCAGACCAGACCAAAGTGCGCTGTTGTTGTGGCGTAGATCGCAGAGTTTTTGGAAAAACGGCGTTTTATCAAAGCTTTTCCATTGGATTGGGTCTTTTGTGAAAAATGCGAGTCGTTGTGAAAGTCCATCTTCCTGACCGTTGTATATCATCGGCAATCCCTGCCAAGTGAACGCCAGGATATTAAAAACGGCTGCGGCGTCACCGTAAAGTTCCGTTTCTGTGCCGTTCCAGGAATTTTCGTCGTGGTTTTGGGTAAAGTAAAGTTGTGAATACCCTTCTGGATAAAACCCGTCCAAAAACCGCAACAGTGTGTCGAGCGATCCTGCATTTTGCTTGCCTACAGCGATGTCCTTGGTCACATCTTTCCATTTCCAGCCATAATTGGCATTGAAGCATGTGTTGAAATGTGCGGGTTCGTCTTGCCACTCACTGAGCATAAAAACCCGCTTCACCGAATCGAGCGCAGGTCGTACCTCAGCCCAAAAATCATTAGGAACCAGGCCCGCCATATCAACGCGGAAGCCATCAATATCGCAGGTTTTGAGCCAATATTGCATCGCCCCGATCATGGCGCGGCGGGTGTCAGGATTTGAATAGTCCAAATCGCACACATCGCTCCAATCGGGAATGGGCTGACCATGCTCGTTAATAGGCACCGTGAAATCGCCATTGTACTTCGTGAAATATTCGGGGTGCAATTTTTTCCATTCCGAATCCCATGAGGTGTGGTTGGGTACCCAGTCAAGGATGACTTTCAACCCCAAAGCGTGTGCTTCGGTGACTAGGTTTTTAAAATCGGCTTCTGTGCCAAAATCAGGATTTACCGCCAGATAATCGCGCACGGAGTAAGGGCTTCCTTTGTCGCCGGGCTTTAATTTTCTACGCTCCTCGCCAATGGGGTGAATCGGCATAATCCACAATACATCAATCCCCAAATCGCGCAATCGGGGCAGTTCTGCACGGACACCTGCAAAATTGCCTGCTGGCGAGAATTGTCGCACGTTGCATTCGTACAACACTGCGCTTCGCGCCCATTCGGGTTCTGGTACGGCTTGAGTGGGTGAAATCACAGGCGTTTGCACGGCAGGGGTGGACTGGTTTTGGCAGGCGTAAAGGGCCAGCGCAGCGAAAATGAATAAGAGTAGTTTTTTCATAAAAGATCAGGCCGTTAACATTGGCTGGTTTCAAGTACAAAGTTGCAAGAAAACCACCATGATCCACTTCGACAACTGGTTGCTTGAAACATTCTATTTACCATTGTTTTGCTGCGGTGTATCATCCAGCAAATTATCGTCCAAAAGTCCGCGATTTTTAGCAATTTCTCCATATCCGTGTAGTTGTATGGGTTTTTGCACTTTCCGCATACGAATGTTCAGGAATTCCACAAAAAGTGAGAAGAAAATGGCAAAGTACAGATAACCTTTTGGCACGGAGCCCTCTGTGAAATGTCCTAAATGCGCCGCCTCCGCAATCAATGAAAAGCCGATAAGGATAAGAAATGAAAGCCCGAGCATCTGTACGGTGGGGTGCTCATTAACAAATTTGCTCACGGGGCCTGAAAACACCATCATTACGACCACAGAGGTCACGATGGCGATGATCATGACAATCAGGTCGTTGGAAAGGCCCACCGCCGTAAGGATGGAATCAAAAGAAAAAACCACGTTGATGAGGGTAATTTGCATGATGACTGCATTGAGCGCTGCCTTGCCTTTTTTTACTTTAGGATCGTCTGCTGCATCAGGACTTTCCAGCTTATGGTGAATTTCATTGGTGGCTTTGTACAACAGGAAGACACCTCCTAGCAGGAGTATCAATCCTTGACCTGTCAGTCCGCCCTTCAAACCCAGAAAGTCAACATGAAACAAGGGAGCATCCATACTCATGATCCAGGTTAGGCCAAAAAGCAGGATGATGCGCAGCCCCATAGCCAGCATTAAGCCGATATTTCGGGCTTTTGGTTGCTCATGGGCAGGGAGTTTTGCAGAGACGATACTTAAAAATATGATGTTGTCAACCCCTAGTACGATTTCCAAAAAAGTAAGTGTCAGGAGGCTTATCCAGACTTCACCCGAGGCGAAATCGGGCATGGTCATTAGAAGAACTTGCATATAAAATTTGAATGGTTCAGAATTCTGGGGCAAGGATACGGCGTTTGCCGGAATCGTTCGCTTGGCGACATTTTATGAACTTGAAAAATTCAAAAGGAGCAGGTTAGGGTAGAGAGCTGTTATCTTTGTGGCATTCACACTTTCACTACTTCTTTATCATGAAAAAATTCTCGTCTTTTTTATTTTGCCTGGTTTTGGCATCCTTGCTCTCTGCACAAGAAAGCACTAAAAAGTATTTGCTCCTCGAACATTTTACCAACTCAAATTGCAGTAACTGTGCCAGCAGAAATCCTGCACTTTTCAACCTTATTGGCCAGGTTCAATACGCTGACGATGTGCATCACATAGCAATACATCCAGCGGTTCCTTACCCTCAATGTGTTTTTCATCAAGCGAATACTGCTGAAAACACGGCATGGTCCTCCCTTTACACGATTCAGGGTACGCCTATCATAGCGCTGAATGGTGCTAAACAAAATCCATCCAACCCACTCCTTACAGAGGCTAAACTCCTGACTTTCCTTGGGCAGTCTAGTCCCCTTCATGTAAAAGTTACCGAATCCGGCCCGAACAATGCCAGACTGGTGAATGTAAAGACCAAGGCTTTGGGTGAAATTCCAGCGGGCAATTACAAGATTTTTGTAGCGATTGCTGAAAAAACAGTCAACCAGCTCACACCCAATGGAGAAGCGGTGCACCATAATGTTTTCCGCAAAATGTTAACGGCTGTTTCCGGCGATAATTTCACGGCCCCAGTGCTCGGAGGGACTGCAGATTTCAACTTTCAATACAGCATCCCGAACGGTTGGAATGCCAATGAAGTGTATGTGTTGGCCTTTGTAAAAGAAGTAGACACCAAACAAGTGTTGAACAGCGGCACACGCTTCGACCCGGTATTGTCCGGCGCAACCAACCTTTCTCTCACGACCGTTCGCATTTTGCCCAATCCGACTTCAGATTTTGCCCGAGTGGAGTTGGCCGGAGATGTGGCACAATCCGTAGAGTTGTTTGCTGCCAATGGCCAGCGCGTGTCTGTTACTTTTGAAAACCAAAGCAACGGGATTTCGATCCCTACTTCTTCACTTGCTCCTGGCATCTATTTTGTAAAAATAATGGGAGAAAAATCGGGATATGCAGGCAAGTTTATAAAAGGTTAGTAAACCCAGTTTGATTTAAAAACCAACGGCCCGGGCATCTTTAGC
>JBBQSW010000266.1:0-5839 GCA_038213575.1 Chitinophagales bacterium
TCGTGCCCCTGCCACTAGTAGGTTTTTTAAGCTGCGAGGTTTAGGTATAAAAAATGACCACACGATTGGAATCGCGCAGCCAACGTTGAAATCTCGCAGGTTTTTGAAAACCTACGAGGTTTACGCAAAAAAAGCAGGACAGCTTTCGCCATCCTGCTCTTATGCACAACAAAATCCGTTATACCTTAAGGCAATATGCCAATTACCACCAGATCCAGTTGAAGGTTTGCTCATGATGCTATCTTCCGCAAACGCCCACTCACCCAAAACCATCCCCTACCCTTCTCACTCCCTGCCACACACATTGGGCGCGTTTTCCAAGCAATTTCAACCGCACATTTGAAACAGCGATTGTGCAAAAAAACAAGGGGCCGCATCCAGCCTGAAAACTCACCTACTTATGATCTTCTCTATTTTCTTCGCGCTCTGGGCTGCATACTTTGCAAGCCCAACCGGAACAGCCCCCATCGCTGTTTCCCAAAAATTTCAAAAGCCTCCAAAAATCGAAAGCGACTCGCTCGTTTTTCAAGCGATCCAGGCAGATTTTGAAAAACTCCTGAATGCATCCGCCCCCGAAAAACTCTACCTGCATCTCGATCGCACATTTTTTGAGCCGGGCGAAACGCTTTGGTTTTGTGCCTACCTCCGCAATGCGGGAGACCTGCGCCCTTCCCGGCAAAGTCAAATCTTTTACGTTGAACTGCTCAATTCGCAAGGATCCATTTTGGCCAGAAAAGAAATGCTCGCCTTCGATGGCGTAGCCGCTGGCGAATTTGATTTTGGGCAAGGGCTTCCCGGCGGACTGTACAAAATCAAAGCCTACACCCAATGGATGAAAAACACTGGCGAGACTTTTGAGCGCGACATTACACTGCAAAAGGTCGTGCTGCCCAATGTCAACCTGAAACTCGAATTTGAACGCAAAGCCTTTGGCCCCGGCGATGAAGTCATTGCCCGATTCGACGCCCAAAGTCTTGACAACAAGCCGCTTGCGCGTCAAAAACTAAGCTTCACCGCAAGCATGGCAGGACAACAAGTTAACACAGGTGAGGTTAGCACGGATGCCAATGGGCGCGCATACATACGGTTTCCATTGCCCGAAAAACTCGAATCCACCGAGGCCCTTCTGAATATCAGGCTCGAACACAACGGACAGCAGGAGGCCATCTCCCGCCCTGTTCCGATCGTGCTCCAGCGTCTGGACCTGCAATTTTTCCCGGAAGGCGGAGACGCTGTGGCGGGCATTCCCTGCCGCATGGCTTTCAAAGCCGTCAACGAATTTGGCAAACCCGCCGATGTGGAAGGATATGTCACAGACCGTCAAGGCAAACAAATGGCAACTTTCAGCAGTTACCACGACGGGATGGGGGCGTTCGAGTTTACCCCAAAGCCCGGCGAACAATACTCCGCCCAAGTTACCAAGCCCTTTTTCTCGAAGCAAAAATTTGATCTTCCAGCGGTTTCAGAGAATGGCGTTTCCCTCCAGCTTCAAAAACGCGACGCCCAAAGCCTGACTTTCAAACTTGCCGGTTTATCGGCCAAAAAGATGTTTCTGGTCGGAAGTCAGCGCGATAAGTTGTTCTTTTTCAAAGGAATAAAGCTACAATCTAATCGCGAGCAGGTTGTAGTGCCGATTTCTAGCCTGCCCATTGGCATCACCCGTTTCACCCTTTTGGATGAAAACAAAACTGAAATTGCAGAACGGCTGGTTTTTGTGGGACGGGAAAAAGGACTTCAAATCAAACTGAGCACCGACAAGTCCGAATACCTGCCCCGCGAGGAGGTGAATCTGAAAATACAGGTGCTCGACCATGCCGGGAAACCCGTTCAGGGCAAATTTTCCCTAGCTGTGGCCGACGAAAAACTGCTTTCTTTTGCCGACGACAAACAAGGGCATTTGCTAGCCAGTCTGTTGCTCGAACAGGATCTAAAAGGCAAAATTGAGACGCCAAATTTCTATTTTGACCCAGCAGAATCCAAGTCCGAGCAAGCCCTCGACTACTTATTGATGACCCAGGGATGGCGGCGTTTTGTCTGGAAAAACGTACTTCAGCAGCAACCTATGGTGGCCCGATATGCCCCACAACGCACCGTGCTGGAAGGAACCATGTACCGCAAAGATGGTATGCCCAGTTGGGGCGGTGTTGTTACCCTTTATCCAAACGGCCCAAGTGTAAAAACCAACCAGCAGGGATTCTTTTCTTTCAAAAATGTAGACCTATCTCAATATTCTCACCTGCAATTTGGAAAGAGGAATTATCAGACCATTACCGGTTACAGCAGTAACATTGTATTGGGGAGGCCTGGAAAACCAAATCAAGGTGTATCCAAGTCTTATGCGCAACCGAACTCGCTGGGTGGAACGATTTTGCAAGGTCATGTTTCAGACGGGAAAGAGGAACTCATTGGGGCAACGGTGAAGGTGTCAAAAAATACCGATTTCATTCGCGGCTCTATCACGGATTTCAACGGTGATTACCGTTTACAGCTTGATCCGGGAACCTACGATGTAGAATTTTCCTACACAGGGTTCCAGGCACAGCGTATCACCGGAGTACGGGTGCTTGGAGGGCAAATCATTACTCAAAATGTAGAGATGTCCACCTCAACTGTGCTGGAGGAAATTCAAATAGTTGGCTACAAAGTCCCGCTTATCCAGCAAGATAAAACATCCAGTGGTCAAACGCTGACTTCCGAGCAGATTAAAAAGCTGCCCACCCGAAACGTCCATTCCATTGTTGCAACTACCGTGGGTGCCTCTTCTATTGATGGTGGCGATGTAAACATCAAGGGCGCGCGCTCCAGAGGCACAGACTATTATATTGACGGGATCCGTGTTACGGGTTGTGTGCCGCCAGTGCAAGACCTAGAGCAGTTAGCTGTAATAACAAGCGAGCTTTATTCGAAGCCAATTTATAATAGCCGGTTCAGCCGTACAAGGGAGTTTTACGCACCAAAATATGGGTCAGACCCTAGCCCTTCCCAACGCAACGACTTCCGTTCTACCATCTATTGGAACCCATCCCTCGTCACCGACACAAAGGGTGAAGCGGAAGTAAGTTTTTTCTGCTCTGATGCCATCACGAATTTCCGCGCTACCCTGGAAGGCATTGGCCACAAGGGGGAAATTGGCCGCGCGGAGCAAAAATTCTTTATTCAAAAACCCCTGAGCATCACTGTAAAAGCACCTGCCTCTGTCATTGTCGGCGATGTGCTGCGGCTTCAAATTGCAGTCACCAACAAAACCAAGTACCCGGCTGGAGGGCATTTGAACCTGGCCATGCCGGATCATTTTAAACCCGTCCTCAACGCTTCTGCTAAAATCGGGGAAAGCATTCAGCTAGCCCCGGGTGAAACAAAAATCATTGCCACCGAGTATACCATAGGTTTGCCAACAACGGAAAGTCAGGCCGTTGCAATCCAGTTCAGGGCAGACGAGGCTCTGCTGGACGCCTTTGAAACCAATATCCGCACCCTCCACCGGGGATATCCCGTCCGACTGGTAGCCGCTGGAAAGTCTGCTCAAAACACCTTCCATATTCAACTCAAAGATCCGGTGGAAGGCACCATAAAAGCAACCCTGACAGCCTATCCAAGCGCACTCGAAAATGTGCTGAATGGCATGGAGCGGATGTTGCGGCAACCCAATGGATGTTTTGAACAGGTGAGCAGCAGCAACTATCCCAACCTGCTAGTGCTGGACTTGCTGCGTGCAACCGGCGTCGCCCGCCCGGAAATTGAAAGCCGGGCAATGACACTTTTGGAAGATGGTTACAAAAAACTGACGGCTTACGAATGCAAATCAGGTGGTTTTGACTGGTACGGCCGCGACCCTGGACACGAAGGTTTGACCGCTTACGGGTTGCTTGAATTTACGGACATGGCACGGGTCTTTCAGGTGGATAAAGCGTTGATTGAGCGGACTTCCAACTGGCTTCAATCGCGACGCGACGGGAAAGGCGGCTGGCAATTGAATCCTGATCACGGTTGGCAAAACGACGGGGTGCTGGCAGCCTATATCGTCTGGTCTGTGGCAGAAGCGGGCATGGGCAAGCAGTTTAAACTTGAAATAGAGCATGCTTACAACATTGCCCTCCAAAGCGAAGATGCCCATATCATCGCCTTGCTTGCCAATGCACTCGCTGCAATGCGCGACCCAAGAGCTGAAATACTGGTGGAAAAATTACTCAAAAAACAAGAGTCCGAAGGCTCCTGGATGGGTTCCACCCATTCCGTTTTTCGCAGCCAAGGCAACGCACTTCGCATCGAAACCACGGCGCTCGCCGCTAAGGCCTTGATGAAAACGGGGAAACATACTGAAGCAAGCAGTCGCGCGATGGAGTTCATTGCAAAATCAAAAAACGAATACGGCTTTGGCAATACACAAAGCACCGTGTTGGCCCTTAGGGCACTGGTCGAACATGCCAAAACCTCCAAGGCGCAGGGAGGCGATGGCGTTCTGGTGGTTCAAATTGACGGGAAACGGGTAAGCGAACAAAATTTTTCAAGTTCCCAAATCAATCGCTTGGAAATCAAAGATTTGGAGCAGTATTTTACCAACAACAATCCGCAGGTAGAAGTCTTTTTTGAAGGCAATAATATCTCCCTTCCTTTTGATTTGGAAATAAAATACGCGACCCGTTTACCGCAAAACGCACCCAACTGTCCCATTTCATTCAAAACCGAATTGGGTAAAACAAGCGCCGCAGTGGGGGAAACGGTGCGCCTTCAGGCGACGCTCAAAAATGAAACTTCGGAAATACAAACCTCACCCATGGTGGTGCTCGGCATCCCTGCTGGACTAACACTCCAAGCCTGGCAGCTCAAAAAACTGGTAGACGAGAAGCACTGCGACTTTTACGAATTGTGGGATGGCTATGCCGTTTTCCACTTTGAGCGGCTTGGGCCGAATGAAAGCCGTCCATTAGCGCTAGAGCTCCGGGCGGAGGTTGCTGGCATTTTTGAAGCTCCTGCGAGTCGGGCGTTTTTGTACTATCAAAACGAACAGTGCGTGTGGAGTAAGCCGGAGCGATTGGATATTCGCCCTTAAAAAATCGAAACCTCGGAGGCCTTTGAAGGCCTCCGAGGTTAAACAATCCATCAATACATCGGATTCTGCGTGATCCGCCCACTTGTCAAATCAATTTCCGTTTGTGGGATGGGCAGCAATTCGTGCTTCCCGGGGGTAAAATTCGTTTTCCCAACCGCCTGCATCACTTCTGCTGCACGACCCCAGCGCACCAGATCAAACCAGCGTTGTTGTTCCATCGCCAATTCTACCCGGCGCTCCTTGTAGATTTTTTCGCGCAATTGGGTTTTGTCGGTTACTGTCACATCCGGCAAGATAAAATTATTGGTGCCACGCGCCCTTTTGCGCACCTGATTGAGCAATGGAAGGGCTTCTGCCGATTTGTCCAACTCATTCTTGGCCTCCGCAGCCAGCAACAGGATATCTGAATATCGCAATACCCGGATATTCCCCGGACCATTGTCTTGCAAACCTGGGTGGGCTGGCACCCATGCTTTTTGGTTGAAGCGTTCGTTGATGATCTCTATGTTGTCTTGTACCTGAGTTAAGCCGTCTGGAAGGATTTCTCCAACATAGATGACCGTTGCTTCCCGACGTGGATCGCCATTTTCGTAGGAAGTGACGAGGTTGTCAGACGGACGGTTAAAGCCCCAGCCGAGATTGGGGATACCACGCACACCCTGCACCATGTTGAAAGGAGAAGAGCCTGGGCCAGCGGCTTGCTGTGTTTCCAGCGCCACTGCCTGAAGTTCAAAAACTGATTCCGAGCCATTTTCGCCGATGGGCAAAAAGTTGTCGGCATATCTGGTC
>JBBQSW010000267.1:0-5781 GCA_038213575.1 Chitinophagales bacterium
GACAAAACGAGGGGCTTAAAAAGTAGAGGTTCCCCAGCTTTTCTATAATCTCGTTGCCCCAATCATAACAACCCAGATGGGAGATCGTCCAAGATTTCAAAGTATCAGTGCCGAATATTCTTTGCCCCAGCGCTTCCACATTCACGCGCAATGAATCGCCAAAAAGCCCCAATCCTTGAATGAGCCATGTGTCGCCAGGTTCGGCCCCAAAGTCGTAGAGCATCTCGAATGATCCGGCAACTTCGCTCCAGAAGAACGTCGAATCGTTTCGGGTAAAGACATAGCTCGGGTTTGGCAGGCCACAATTTATAGTAAGTCCTTCAATCTTCCTGCATAGTTTCCCCTGAAAAACGACTTCTTCTGTCACTTCTACCAAGTGGTATTCCTCTGGATATGGGAAGTCGAAAGATATTTGGCTGTAGTACCATTTGGCTCCCACGGGCGCGAAGTCGGCAACTTGCCCTTGAAGCTTGAACACGGCTGAGAACATCAGCAAGCATGCGAGTAGGGTTTTTTTCATGGCTGAGTGAGTTTAGCGTTGAACAATGATTTTTCCACTGAAGAGTGGTTTCCTTTCTGCCCAAAAAAGTAGTTGATACACTCCCGGAGGCCAGTCGCTGACAACGATTTGTTGTGTTTCGGAGGCATGTGCCCAGGGAAATTCAGCAATCATGATTCCTTGAGCATTGTAAGCCCGAAGTGTTTGCTGGGTGTTTGCATTTGTTGGCACTGCGGGAAGTTTGACGGAAACGAGACTAGAGGCGGGATTGGGCGAACAGCGCAGCTGGGGCAATGGCGTAGATTGAGCCAAAGGCTCAAACACACCGGTGATGTATTGCGTGACTCCTGTACAGCCAGGTTCAAGGCACCCATCAGTACCCACTAATAGTACGCCGACGTTTGGATTGAGCGAACCTACCGCGTTTGTATCGTATACTATACCCGTGGCAGCGATGCGCCCATCGGCCAGTTCGCATAAGTCGAGCATCTCTAATAGTGGCGACCAAGGGCGCTGTATGGAATCCGAATAGTGGCGCTCCCACAGTATCTCGCCTCCTACTGTAGCCCTGAAAAGCCAGGTTTTGCCTTTGCCACCGTCCTTTTGATAAACGCCGCACCCCAGTATATCTCCATTGGCTGCCGTGATGATTCGATAGACTTTTCGAATGGAGACATCGTTCCATTCATGCCGCCAAAGGGTGTGCCCTTCTGTGTCAATTCGGTGCAACTCATTGAATTCAAAAGCGATATTAGGATCAGGCGTAAAAGTATCTCGGCTCCACATCACAGCTCCACCACCTCCAGGCAAAGCGGTTGCGGTAGGATCTTGTCGCAAATACTTGTTGTAATTCACCATCCGGCTCCAGATCGGGTTGGCATCCTCATCTATCTTGTGCACAATGGCATTGTAGCGGTAAGTACCGTAGAGCCAGTGATAGTAGTAGCCTATTACGATAGATGTCAATAAATAGTTCCCCTCGTCTGTACGGGCGAGATGCCCATACCCGACCGTTTGAAAAAATGTGTCGGGAATGACCTTGTTGAGGAGGAGGTTGCCAGTTGCATCGGTTTTTATGATTCGTATCCAACTTTCAGCACTATGCCAAGGTTCACTGGGGGACACAGGCTTCCCTTCGGTCAGGTAGAGCAGTATATCACCTGATGGTGTCTCTGCAATGGCATCGCCATAGACATGGAATTCAAAAAGGTCAGGGTAATAGTTGATCCATACCATGTTCAAATCCTTGTCCAGTTTGGCTATGAAAGTCCTCATCCGGGTATTTGTATAATCTCGCCACTCACCAGTGAGTAGAATGTGCTGGTCTGATGTAATACAGTACCCTCCTGGCCAAGTTATGACTAAATCAATCTGCGGCCCAGTCAATTCGATCTGCTTGACAATTTCTCGAGTGCTCGCGTCAATCTTAAATATTTGCTGAATTCTATCCTCTTGCGAGTTCAAATAACCATTCACGACGTAGACATAATTATCAACACTCCAAATATTGGTTGCTTTGTCAAAAAGCCACATATCATGTGGGTTGGGGTCAAATGATTTGATATAAGTATCAGAAGGTTGGCCAATGCTACTGAAACACGCCAGCAAGCTAACTGCGAAAAAAAACAATCTTGTGCTCATGGCAAAATATGGAAAAGCCGTGCCGCCGATAGATCTGTTGATTGGCGGCACGGCGAGGTTAAGAATTTAGTGTTGGACAGCAATTTTTTGACGAGCAATTACGATGCCTTGTTCCTGCAAACTAAGCAGATACAATCCTGAGGGGAATGATTGTACAGAAATGGAAACGTTGTTTCCATCTGGCACGCGGATGCGCTGGACAAGAATACCAGTGGCCATATCTCTAAGCTCGAGTACTTGGCTGGCTGTCTTGTCAACACTCTTTGGAATCTGAACTTGCAGTACATCGCTGACTGGATTAGGCGATACTTGTAAGGCCCCAATCAAAGCAGGCTGTTCCGAGTATGGGGTGCTGCTGCGATCACCACCTAAATCAGGCAACTTTGGCATAAATACCTGGCCTGTCAAGATACCCAAAATACTCTGGGCATAACCGGCCTCTTGGCTCGAAGATTCCGCTATGCCCAGCAAAGTTGCTTCTTGGGTGCTGTCAAGCGTAAAAGTTGGGTTGCTGAGCCGGGCTGCATTGATCTGCTGTACTTGCACAAAATACTGGTCATCAGTAGTAGTTTGTGGGAATGTTTGGAGCAATGCATTGGCAGCCGTAAACTGATTTTGTTCCAACTTAGCCCCCACCATACGGCGACGGTTGGCAGGGTTCATATCCTCATTGAGCAGGGTTTCAACAGCAGTCCAATTGTTGAGTACCACATATCCCCGGATAAGATCGCTGGTAATGTATTCCCGCTGGGTCACTAAACTTTGCAGTTCGCCTGCCAATTGTGTCGTTGGGTTTGCGGCATATTCTGCTGTTTTTTGAGCGATTTGAATCCTTATCGCATCCAAGCAAGGCTTGGTACGACAAGGTTCTTCTGGAGGCTCAGGGAACATGCAGTCATAATATGCAAAGCCATTAGTCAGGACGTTGGTGAAATTACTGGGCGGAAGGCACGCATCGTTTAGTGCACACTTTGGCTTTAGCCTCAAATCAATGTTAGGATTTGGATGGAAGTAAAAAAAATGGGCGGTGTTGTTGTTGGGCAAGACTGTACTGGTTTTGATGTTCTCCGGCTTGTTGGCGGAGAAATAATTCCATCGAGATCCGCCCGGTGCACCTTGGAGCATCTGAATCGCTCCGAGGTTGACTTGTGTGCCTTCAATAAAAAGATCGTGAAAATCAGTTGCAAAATCCTCTTGCCTGAACAAAAAGCCTGTGTTCCTGCCCACAATGTTAGTGCCGACAATATTGCCAGCATAATTATTGCAGAGATTTCGGTTGCTGTTGTCTCCGGTATTTTCAAACTGATTACCCGCTGTTTCTCCGGCAAAATAATTGTCGGTGAGTGCACTCTGTGTCGTGCCATTGATGGCAACATCAAAATCGAAACTGGCGAAATCATTACTAAAAATCTCGACTTTTGAATTTGCTGTAGCCCGAACCCCCACGGTATTGCCTTCAAACTTGTTGCGGTTGTTGCCTTGCAATCCCAATACACCCACTTGGATTTGTCCAATCAATGGTGTAGATGCGCCCGCAAGAATGGCAATTTCTGCACCATTGAAACGGTTTTCCTGCTTCACATTGAAAACTGCATCCCAGCCAATAATACCACTGGAAGTTACATTTTGGAATGTACACCGCTCGAACAAAATACCATCTGTGTCCCAAATAGAGACACCTGTATGCATCGAACCTGTGGCCGTACGTTCAAAAAGTACGGTGTCGAATTTGCTGGAATTCACCAGGTCATATTTCATAAACTCAGCCCCCTTTCTACAATCTCGAAAGGTGAAACCGGTAGCCTGAATCAGTCCACCACGAAACTGGGGCACGTCCCAGATAGGATGTCCTTTGGCAGCAACTCCGATTACGGCGCCTTCTATCATGCCGCTTCCTTTCAAAAGGACTACTCCCGCCTGATTTGCAGATAATATACCATTGGGGTCAGGTTGTGCAATGGTGTTATTCCCTTGGACTACAATCCCACGCCAAAATTGGGTTGATGTGCAGGTATTGGCTCTCCTGACTATCCCACCATCCACAATCAATTTGGCACCTCGCTCTACGGTGATGGTACCGTCAAAAGGCATTAGAAGCTCGCAAGTAACGGTCAAGGTTGCGCCTGCCTTGACTACCACATTGGTGTAAAGCCGCATTTTCAAATCCCAAGTCTCATTGATTGTAACGATCCTTTCAGCTGTTGGGCTTACATAAGTGGCATCACAATCTACGAACTGCCACAAAGAAGGATAGATAGCAAATGCTCGATGAATTTTGCCAATTTCGTTGGTAGTCATGTAATCCCTTAGCCCACCAAAATTTGTGCGCATCACAGAGTGAAGGCAAGAGGTATGACATAACCCCATAAGATGCCCTATTTCATGTGCGATGCTCTTACCTGCTTCGTATTCCATGGTCCAATCAGGTTCACCCAAAACGTTTCGCTTCCACCACAATTTTAGCCATACATTCGAAATGTGACACCTCATCGTATGTAAATCGGTAAAATTGGAAGCACCGCCACAACTGGGTTCTAGACCAGGAATCTCGCTGGCGGAGTGTTGTTTGAAATACACATTGTTTTGGTAATCTGTAGTGGTGCCTAATACCACCATTTGCTGATGGAGTTGCCCGTCACTTGTAAAATACAGGTTGATCGCCTTTGGTGTAGAAGCATCGCCATATATGTCATCATCCAGATAATCCAGGTACCAATTGTTTCGGTATGGCACACCCGGAGGCGAATCATTGCGATTGTTCCACCCATTTTCATCTTCTACAAAGATGATATTGGGCAAGAATTCCACCTTAGCATTGGATAAAAATGGCAGGTTTTGCCCAGGAAAACATTCCTCATTTCTATCGGTCAGGTTTGCAAAAACCTGGTTTGTCACATTCATCATATTATTGAGGAAGGTTAGGTCCGCAACATTGTTCTGAAAGTTGCCAGAACTATCTTGCCTTTGCAGAATGATCAAGTTGACCCTTATTTTCAAAGAGGTATAACTTAGATCAGGCAAATACTTGGGGTTGCTATTCCAATAAGAAGAGGTATTGGCACAATTCAAATTCAATTCTGGAGAGCTTCCCGTGCCGAATTCCGTTCCGCAGAGGAAAGCCGAAGAGTCTATTTGCGCAGAGACAATATTGGGCATCATAAAAATGATCAGACAAATTCTAATCAGAAGCGCAATGCGTTTGGAGCGTTGGAGCGTTGGAGCGTTGGAGCGTTGGAGCGTTGGAGCGTTGGAGAGTTGGAGCGTTGGAGCGTTGGAGCGTTAAATTTAAAATGTTTTTCATCTTTTGCTAAGTGCGTTTAGAGTGAATAAAAGGTCGTCAGCCCATCCCGGCACACCCGGACAGGTAAACTTTTCACAAAACTGCTGCAAGCAAGTGAATGGATTAGCGTGATTAGGTAGGACATTCGATTTTTAGGATGTTATACCATGGGCAAAACTTCGATTGCCCAATCGCATATATCCGCATCAAAAGCCCTAAAAACGATTAAAAGCAGAGCTGCTGCCTTCGCTCCCGTGCACACGATTGAGAAATTCGGAGCGAAACGTGTACGAAGGTATTAAACAAAATCCAAACGGCCAAACGCGATGAGCAGATTTAACATCTAAGGCTCGGCTCAAGC
>JBBQSW010000268.1:0-5674 GCA_038213575.1 Chitinophagales bacterium
GACATCGAAGAAACGCGCGGAATGAGCAAATCCCAGATCCAAAAATACACCAAGGAATTTCTGGAACTGCTTGAAAAACACTACAAAATCCGTCCCATCCTCTACACCAACCGCGATTTTTACAAGAATTATTTTGCCGACAATGAGGCCTTCAAAGGTTATCGCTTCTGGATAGCCCATTACCATGTGGCCGATTTTGACATGCCAGGCGAGGAAGATTGGCATTTCTGGCAGCACAGCGACCGGGGGAATGTGAACGGCATCAACGAACTGGTGGATTTCAATGTTTTTAATGGTGACAGTGTGGCGTTAAAGAAGATGTGTATGCCTTGAAGGGGTTTCGCGCAGAAGTTACCTCCTAGAAACCTGCTCCAAGATCCATTCCTTTTCAATAACCGATTTATTTGCCTCAATTTCAGCCCTAAAATCGACGGCAGCTTTTTTGTCGTTCTGATTGAGCCGGACCAGTTTTTGGATGTACCGAAGGGTATGGAGGTAGTGTGTGGAATGATATCCGATCACTTTTTTCTTTCTCAACAGTAAGATTTTGAAGCTCGCCAACAGTGCATCGAGCGCGTCAAACTCCCCCGTTTCGTAATACATTTTCAAGAGCATGACCCGACTGTCGAGGTTGAGCAATAAGTCGCTCTCGCCTACGCGGGCAAGCAATGGCATGGCAAGGCCGTAGTTTTTTTGGGCAAAATATACTCGGGCAAGGTTGTAATCCCGATGGGAAGCGCGATATTTTTCTTCTAAAAACGGTTCAAACTGGTCAATAAAGCTCTCCACCCAGTTAAACTCCCCAAGTCTCAGCCCAAGCGCTACGATGTTTTTGAAGGCAAATCGGCTCAAATGCCCATTTTCAAGTAGGGCACGGGTATCCAGCCCAATTCGATAAAGGTCGAAGGCTTCACGAACGTAGCGCTCTTCGCCAGTATTCAGTTTTCGGATGCAAAAATTGATGGCAAGCAGGGCGAAAGTGCGGGTTTCGGCTTCTGGAAGATCTTTTCCCTGAGTTTCCAGTTCGCGACGGAATGCCCGAAAGTTTTCCTCACTGCCGCCTGTAAGTGCCTGATAACAATGGAAATAAAGTGCTACGATCGGCACTTCGAGCAGATTGCTATGCTCGACAAATCGCAGCAATTCGGACAAAAATGTTTGGTCGTATGCCACCTGGAATACCGTTCGATGCGATTCTGTCAGGCAGGCGAGGCGGAGTTTATTCGCCGCCGTATAGATATCGAATGCCCTGCTGACGGCCACCAGGTCGTTGCCTTGCGTTCGGCCATGTTGCAGTTGCGCTATGGCATAGCGCTCCCATTCCAATTGATACAGAAAATGGTAGTATTGGCCATCGCGGGGCATTTTTTCAAGCCGTTCGGAGGCGCGGCGAAGGGTGTGATCTAGGGGTTTGCGAAGTTTTTTATCCCGGTAAATAGTCACTAAATGAAGGTCGCTGAGCAAGGGTGTTTTTTCCCAAGCCCTTTGGGCGAGAAAGGCCTCGACGCAGCCGAGCAAAAAAGACTGGAGATGTCGCCATTGGGCATCCCTGAAAGTTTGATCGGGATAAATAAATGAAAAGGCTTTTTTTGCATCAAGCGCCCCACTTTTGCTCCCCGAAAGCATTTCCCAAAGCCCAAGCACATCTTCACGACGGTTGTAATAGGGACTTTTTAGGAATACCGAGCATTCCCTTTTTTCGACAACACTGAGTGTTTCTATTAACTCAATTAATTTATTATCAGCCATTTAACATTTAAAATTGCACGATTTGCTTTTTGACAAAAGTATAAAATTGTAGTCACCTACTGACAAATGATCTCGAATCTTTGTAGCGTCAAAGAAATATGCCAAGGATGTCAACCAAGAGGTGCACCGCTTTGAAACTGATACTACTGGCAGATTCTAACCTAAACAGCAAATAATTCATCTCATTCAAGATTCAGATCATGAGCACAAAAAAAATCCTCACCCTGCTGCTGCTGCTTTTTATGGCCGGAAGGAGCATCGCACAACCGTCGCTGGATAGTATCTACGGATATGTTTTCCGGGATATTGATGGCGACTGTATCAAAGATGCCTTTGAAACCGGCTTGGAAAATTGGGCTATATGGGCTGTCAGTTGGGATTCAATTGGCGGGCCAGACACCTTGATTGGCTTGACAGACGCTAATGGGCTTTATACAATCACGGTTCCGTTTCCTAATGCCGGAAACGTTGCTTATTTCTTCAACGCTTACCCGCCGAATGATTACAATGGATACTGTGTACAAACCTGCGAAAATTTTGTGGAGATTTTTCCTGGCCCTTCTGGAGGCAATACCTTTACCCTAGAAGCCAATTTTGGTTATTATTGCGATACTATGCCCTTCTGCCCAATAATAGATGTGGATATTGCTACCCCAATATTACGGCCTTGTTTTGTGTCTACTTATTTTGTTGATTATAAAAATCTAGGCTCCATACCTGCGCCTGATGCTTACATCGATGTGACTTTTGACCTTCCACTACAAGTCCTAAGTGCAAGTGAACCATACAGTTTGATCGGCAATGTGTATAGATTCCAATTGGGCACCCTCCAGGCATTTGCACAGGGGTCTTTTTCCATCGAAATCTTTACTCCGTGTGACGAACTCGTCGGCAAAACCTACTGTGCGGAAGCGCATGCCTACCCTGACACTTGCAAAACGCCACCGGGCGCGAACTGGGACGGTTCAAAAATCGAGGTACGCGCTTTTTGCGAGAACGATGTGGTTTCCTTTTCGCTCAAGAATGTGGGAACAGGCGATATGACCAATATGCTGGAATATATTGTTGTAGAGGACAACGTGTTGTTAATGCAAACGCCCGGCCAATTCCAGCTGAATGCCGGGGATGAATTACTCCTCCCATACCCGGCGGATGGCAGTTTTTTTCGCCTTGAGGCACAGCAATCTCCTGGATACACTGGGTTTTCTCAGCCGATAGCCTGGTCAGAAGGTTGCGGCGGAAATGGCAATTTGAGTCTGGGATTTGTAAATCAATACCCCCTTGGGGATAATGCCCCCTGGATCGATATTTTCTGTCTGGAAAGTGTAGCATCTTTTGACCCCAACGACAAACAAGGCTTTCCGCGTGGTGTAGGCGAGCAGCATTACATTGATCAAAACGTGGACCTTGAGTACATGATCCGCTTCCAAAACACCGGGACAGCCTCGGCCATCAATATCGAAATCCGCGACACGCTTCAGGTACAATGGCTTGACCCAAACACGATTCGTCCCGGCGCCAGCAGCCATGCCTACCAGTTTGATATGTTGGACAATGGTGTGGTCGTGTTCAAGTACCTGAATATCAACCTGCCGGACAGCAACGCCAACTTCGATGCTTCGCAGGGCTTTGTAAAATTCCGCATCAGCCAACGCAAAGACCTGCCTTTGGAAACGGAGATCAAAAACACCGCCGCGATCTTCTTCGATTTCAACGCACCGATCATCACCAACCAAACCCTGCACACAGTCGGGAAAGATTTCCTGGTGCTCTCCAGCACACAAGTTGTTTTTGATCGGCGTATGGAAGTGCATGTAATGCCAAACCCTGCTCATGGAAATGTAATTGTATTGGCAAAAGGACTCGAAAATACCCAGTCAAACCTGAGTTTTAGGTTGATTTCAATGCTGGGCCAGCCCGTATTGAACGGAACCTTTGAAGGAAACACCTTCGAGTTCGACGCCAGCAATCTGCCACAAGGGGTATATGCCTATGAAATCCGCAACAATGGCCAGTTGGCTGCTACGGGAAAAGTGCTGAAGCTGTAAGTTAATGAGGGTTGATGAGGGTTTATAGGGTTGATGAGGGTTGATATTTTGTACTCGAATTTGCAAAGATTTGTACTTTTTCGAGCGCAAAATATAAACCCTCCTAAACCCTATAAACCCTTATCAACTTTAAGGTATCTTTGCGTCCTTTTTTAAAAAAAATTCACTAGGGATGCTATCAGTAAACAACGTTTCGGTTCAATTTGGGAAACGGGTGCTTTTTGACGATGTCAATTTAAAATTTGTAAAAGGCAATTGTTACGGCGTGATCGGTGCAAATGGAGCCGGAAAATCCACCTTTCTAAAGGTGCTTTCTGGCGAAATTGAGAGCACCCGGGGCAACCTGGAAATCACACCCGGGGAACGTATGGCCGTGCTGAGCCAAAACCACTTTGCTTTTGATGAATTTATGGTTTTGGACACGGTGATCATGGGCCATAAGCGGCTCTATGAGATTATGCAGGAGAAAAACGCCATTTACGACAATCCAAATGCGACGGAGGCCGACTCCATGCACGCGGCAGAACTGGAAGGAGAGTTTGGTGAAATGAACGGCTGGATGGCAGAAAGCGACGCAGCAGAATTGCTCAGCAATCTGGGCGTGCACGAATCCCTGCACTATAAATTGGTAAAAGAACTCAACGGCTCAGAGCGTGTCAAGGTGCTGCTCGCACAGGCCCTGTTTGGCTCGCCGGATATTTTGCTCATGGACGAGCCGACCAACGACCTGGATGCGGAAACCGCCGACTGGCTCTGTGAGTTTTTGGCTGATTACGAAAACATCGTCATCGTAGTCTCCCACGACCGCCACTTTCTGGATATGGTGTGTACCAATATCGTGGATGTGGATTTTGGCAAGATCAAGATGTTCACAGGCAACTATACCTTCTGGTACGAAATGAGCCAGTTGATGTCCCGACAATTGGCGGATAAAAACAAGAAAGTGGAGACCAAACGACAAGAAATGCAAGAATTCATCGCGCGTTTCTCGGCCAATGCGTCCAAATCAAGACAAGCCACCAGCCGAAAAAAGGCTTTGGAAAAATTGAATCTGGAGGAGTTACAAGTATCGAGCCGCCGCTATCCCTACATTGCGTTTAAACCGGAGCGGGAACCAGGTGATGTTATTCTGAACGTCGAAAATTTGTCGAAAAAGAACGACCAGGGCGAATACTTGTTCAAAAAGCTCTATTTACGTTTCAATAAAGGCGAAAAAATTGCAGTGCTAAGCCGCAACCCTTCCGCAGTGACGGCCTTTTTCAATATCCTGGCGGGGGAGGACAAGCATTTTGAAGGCGAATTTCAATACGGCCAAACGATCCTTCCCCAATATCTCCCCAACGACAACAGCGAATATTTCTCCGGCGATCAGGATATGAACCTGATTGACTGGTTGCGCCAGTATTCCAAAGAAAAAGACGAGTCTTTTATTCGCGGCTTTCTTGGGCGCATGTTGTTCGGTGGTGAAGAGGTGTTCAAGCGCTCGGGTGTGTTGTCGGGTGGAGAAAAAGTGCGCTGCATGATGTCCAAAATCATGCTTGCCAATCCCAATTTTTTGATCCTCGACGAACCCACGAATCACCTCGATCTGGAGTCCATTACAGCTTTGAACAATGGGTTGCAGGAATTCATCGGAAATATAATTTTCACTTCTCATGACTACCAGATTATAGACTCGGTGGCCAACCGTATCATTGAGATCACACCAAACGGACTCATTGACCAGTACATGAGCTACCACGATTATGTACACAGCGAAAAGGTGATCGAGTTGAAAGCCAAAATGTATGAGGATGCCGTGATGGCCTAGGTTTGTCCTGATTGTGACAAGTGCCGTTAAACCTTGGTTAAGTACAAACTAACAATGAGAAGTCAGT
>JBBQSW010000269.1:0-5672 GCA_038213575.1 Chitinophagales bacterium
TTCTGCTCCAACCCTGAACTTAGGACCGAATATCACCGCTTGCACCAATGCAGTACACACCTTCGATGCCGGATCAGGTTATGTAAGTTACCTCTGGCAGGATGGGAGCACAGACCAAACTTTTACCTCATTCGCCACAGGCACTTACTGGGTGACCGTTTGGGACAGTTGTGGGGGCATTCAGCAAGACACGGTGCAGGTAGCGCTCGCGCCAAGCCCGACGGTAGAATTAGGCCCTGATCAAACGATTTGCGCAGGCAACAGCATCCCGCTTTCCTATACCAGCAATGGTGTGCTCACCAGCTACAACTGGTCGCCGTCAAACGGCCTAAGTTGTTCCAATTGCCCGGCGCCAGTGGCTTCCCCACTCGCAACGACGGTTTATTACTTCGCTGGCTCCACTGCCGATGGTTGCACGATTCTTGACAGCATGACAGTTATTGTAAACCCGCACATTGCAACCATACAAAACATTTCTCAATGCGCTGGTGAACCGTTTTTCTTCAATGGGACTATTTATACATCCAGTGGCGTCTATACAGAAATTTTAACGAGCTTCAATGGTTGCGATAGCGCAGTAACGATCCATCTAACTTTTGTCCCCCTGAACACCCGTGCAGAAACCATCACATTCTGTCCAGGCGAATCGGTCAACATCGGTGGCGTCCCTTATTCCCAACCAGGCACTGTAGTTGACACCTTGATGTCCAATACCAGCAACTGTGACACCATCGTGACCTACACCCTTCAATACCAGCCCGACGTGCCCTCTGTAGTTACGGTCAATTGCCCCAATACGATCAATATCCCGGCAATGCCTGGGGCTCCGTCTTCTGTGGTATATTATGATCTGCCAACGACAACAACGGACTGTCCATGCCCCGGCATTTCGCTGACGCTTACGGCAGGTTTACCTTCTGGCGATGTGTTTCCACCTGGCCTCACCACGGTTTGTTATGCCGCGCAAGACAGTTGCGGAAATTCATCTGATTGTTGTTTTAAGGTGTTTATACGCGAAGAGATGCCCTGCGACATAAAAGAAAACGGTTGCATGAAATACGAACTGCTCACCATCACAGCAGATTCTGGCCAGAACTACACCTACCGTATCCGGGTGACGAACCAATGTACGGATGAGTTGATTTACACGGCCATTGAATTGCCCAGCGGAACTACCGCCATTAAGCCACTAGACCTTGCTGTTTTTGATGGCGGAGCTGGGCGGATATACGACATCAGGAACCCCAATGCGTCGCCGTTCTATTCCATCCGTTTCAAGACCATAGGCCCGGGTATTTCAGGCGGTCAATCCGAGATATTCCGATATACCTTGCCAGCACAAACGGATCCATTGTACATAAATATCGGCTCGCGCATGGCCTCACAAGCCTATTACGAAGCGCATCTCAATACATTCAATTGTCCCGTGGGCACCACCCCCGAAGGAGAAAAACCAGCGGAACGCAGTTTGTCACCTAGGATCAAGGGAGCAGCATTGCGACTTTTCCCAAATCCCAGCACAGGCGAGGTTTTTATTGATCTCGCAGACTGGAATGGCGCAACGGTGCAAATTCGATTGCTCAATGTGTACGGCCAGCAAATGGATCAGATTTTTGTAGTTGCCGGGAAAACACCCTCCCTCCTACAAATGCCGGAAGGCATGGCAAATGGCCTGTACATTTTAGAATGTAGCGATGGCCGGAAAACAAAACAGAGTGTGCGATTTGTGTTGCAGCGGTAATCGGGCGTAAGGAACGCGGCACAAAAAAGGGGCGGTTAAAAGCCGCCCCTTTTCCATTTAGGAGTGAGAGAATAATAACTTGTTCCTTATCAATCTTCATCCGCCGGAGATCCAATTTCCGGCACATGCGAGCTCTCGCCCGGTGTAGGATCAATAAACGGTCGTTTGCCGATAATTGCCTCCAGATCAGCACGGTGCAGCACCTCTTTTTCCAGCAAGGCTTTGGCCAGTGCGTCGAGTTGCTTGCGCTTGTCTTTCAACAAAGTTTTGGCGCGTTTGTATTGATCTTCGATCATTATTTTCACCTCCTGGTCAATGAGATAGGCCGTTTGCTCCGAGAAGGGGCGGTTGAAACTATCGTTGAGCATGGAGTAGTACGACACGTTGCCTACTTTTTCGCTAAAACCGTGGTTCACGATCATGTCGTAAGAAAGGCGCGTGATGTGATCGAGGTCGCTTTGAGCGCCCGTACTGATCTGGTCAAAAACAACCGATTCCGCCGCACGGCCACCGAGGGTCATGCAAATATCGTCGAGCAGTTTTTCCTTCCGGGTGATGTACTGCTCTTTGGGAAGGTACTGCGCGTAGCCCAGCGCAGCAAGCCCGCGTGGCACGATGGTCACTTTCACCAGTGGGTGCGCGTATTCCAAAAACCAGCCACAAATCGCGTGGCCCGCTTCGTGGTAGGCAATAATCTGCTTCTCTTCCGGACTGATGATCTTGTTCTTTTTCTCCAGGCCACCGATGACTTTGTCCAGGGCATAGTTGAAATCGTCCAAGTCCACCGCCGTTTTTTCACGACGGGCGGCAATCAGTGCGGCCTCGTTACAAACGTTGGCGATGTCCGCGCCCACAAAACCGGGCGTCATTTCTGAAAGTGTGATCGCCTTGACATCGGGTGACACCTTGATACTTCTCATGTGCACTTCGAAAATTTGCGCACGGCCTTTCAGGTCAGGGCGTCCTATGCCAATTTGACGGTCGAAACGACCTGGGCGCATGAGGGCCTGGTCAAGAATGTCAGGGCGGTTGGTAGCAGCCATGAGGATTACCCCCTTGTCGGTCGGGAAACCGTCCATTTCCACCAGGAGTTGGTTGAGGGTGTTCTCGCGTTCGTCGTTACCGCCTTGCACTGCGCCTCGGCCGCGGGCACGTCCGATGGCATCTATTTCGTCAATAAAGATGATACAAGGTGCTTTTTCGCGGGCATTGCGGAAAAGGTCGCGTACTCGGCTTGCACCGACACCGACAAACATTTCCACAAAATCAGAACCCGAAATCGAGAAAAATGGCGCATTGGCTTCGCCCGCTACGGCTTTGGCCAGCAAAGTTTTACCCGTACCAGGTGGCCCCACGAGCAGTACCCCTTTGGGTATTTTGCCGCCCAAAACCGTATATTTTTTCGGATTTTTCAGAAAATCTACTACCTCCATCACCTCTTCTTTGGCTTCGTCGAGACCAGCCACGTCGGCGAAAGTGGTGTTCACTTTGGAATTGCTGTCAAAGAGGGTGGCCTTTGATTTTCCGATGTTGAATATTTGTCCACCAGGACCACCCGGGCCACCACCCATACGCCGAAGGATAAAAATCCAGAGGCCGATGAATATGAGAATGGGCAGACCGAAATTGACCATCACAGCCGACCAGTTGATTCGGTCTTCTATTTTGAGTTCAATGGGCTGCTGTTTTTTCTCCTTGATGATTTGCTCGTTGATCTTGTCTATCTTGGACGATGCCACTTCGATACTGCCGATGTTCATCACATAATGCGGCTGGTCGGTATTGAAAAGTGATTTTTTGGGCACTTTTACCTTTGTGGAATGTTCGGAGACGCCCAGTGAGTCCTTTTTGATATAGACATAAGCCTCCTTGGGATTTACCACAATGAAGCGTTCGATATGGCCTTTTTTAGCCCACTTGTCTATATCTGTCCAACTGGCATTCTCGGGTTTCCCCGAAAACTTGGTGAACTGCAAAGCCAGAAGCCCCAACCCGATGAGGATAAATACCCACATAAAGTTGAAGCGCGGCATACCACCGCCCTCGCCGTTTTCGTCGGGGCGGCGTTGCTCGGGCGATTCGTCTTTTTTCTTTTTGTCTTCCATGATTGTAGCGCGAAATTCATTTCGCGAAATGATTGTTTTGATGCGACCAACAAAAGTCTGAGCCTGTAAACAAGTTATATTTTCACAGGATTTGCCGGATTTAAACCTCTCCGAACTCCGTAACTTTCGCGTCGCTCCAAAGATGTTCGAGTTCGTAGAAATCGCGCGTTTCAGGGTGAAAAACGTGAACCACGGTATTGAAATAGTCCATCAGAACCCACTTGGAATTGCTCGAGCCTTCGGTGTGCGAGGGCGCGGTTTCAAGTTCTTCCTTTACCTTTTTGTGGATGCTATCGGTGATGGCCTTAACGTGGGTGTTGGAATCGCCTTCGCAGATGATGAAAAAATCTGCCGGTGCGTCGCCGAGTTTCCGAAGATCGAGTTGCACGATCTTTTTGCCTTTTTTGTCGCGGATACCCTCAACGATGGCGTGGTTGAGTTGTTCGAGTTGCGGTTGTTTTGTCCGCCGGTTGGGAATGCTGACCAAATTGTTGATATAATTTTGATTTAGTACTGTGGATGTTGAACCTTGGATATTTGGACTTTGGAAAAAATAAGATTGGATCTCTAATATCCAACGTCAAACGTCCACAGTCCAAGAATCCCAAAAATTTAAGATCAAAGGTATGAGAAAAGGCTGTTATTTTGGCCTTCCCATTTTTGAAACACATGTCAAACACCCTCTTTGTAGGAAAGGTTTACCACCGTTTCGACGAATTGCCCTCTACGAACGATTGGGCTGCCAAATTAGTTGCCCTTTCTGATGTTAGTTCCCCTTTGAACGGTTTGGAAGGGAGTGCAAAAACCAAGCCGCCGGAAGGAACCGTGGTCAGGGCTGCCAATCAGACAGCCGGGCGCGGGCAACTTGGCAGTAAATGGCATAGCGCACCTGAGGAAAACCTGCTGTTGAGTATTATCCTCTACCCTACCTGGCTCGAAGCCCAGGCGCAGTTTTATCTGAGCATGGCGGTGGCTTTGTCGCTACGCGATGTGGTGGTGGGTTTAGGAATGGGGGGTGAAGACAAGATTCCTTCCAATGCGATACCCTCCACCCATATCAAGTGGCCGAATGATATTTACATAGACGATAAAAAAACAGCCGGCATCCTGATCCAAAATGCGATCTCAGGCTCAAGCTTGCAAAGCGCAATCGTGGGTATTGGCTTAAATGTGAATCAGTTGGAATTCCCGCAAGAATTACCCAATGCAACCTCACTAGCCTTAGCTTTCGGCCAAAACCGGGAAGCAGATTTGACAACTTTTAAAAAGTTGTCAAATCTCGCAAAACTGGATTTGGATAAAATAGCCGGCCGCCTTTTTGAATGCCTCGAACGACGGTATTTACAATTGAAAGCGGGCAAACGGGCTGAAATCAAAGCGGAATACGAGGAAAATCTTTGGCGTAGAGGGAAGACCTCACGCTTTGTGCGAAGCGCCGACGGTTTGGAATTTGAAGGGATTATTGTGGGGGTGACGGAGCGCGGGCTGCTGCAAGTAAAAACAGGGGAAGGCCGTGAAGAATTTGAGGTAAAACAGATCGGTTTTTTGGTGTAATCCTGTTTCCCCACAAAAGGTTTCTTCAGGTCTGGCAATGCCTTGCAAAATCTCAAAAGAATTCAATGTGAATAACCCCGGATGCAATCCGGGGTCAACAATAGGTACGGCGAACAACCGCGAAGCGGTTCAATATGAATAGCCCCGGATGAAATCCGCGGTTAACGATGAAACCATTTTGGCAACCCTGAAAGGGTTGAATGTTAGTCACTATTCCATTACGAAAGGCCTATTTAACAACACATCGCTCAACAAAAAAGCGGCAGAACTTT
>JBBQSW010000270.1:0-5651 GCA_038213575.1 Chitinophagales bacterium
CGAATTCATGGCTTTGGTCAAAAAAGATGAAAAATTGCGCAACAAGCGACTCCAATTGTTGATTAAATTGTCGCATTTGCGCAATGTCTCTCTGCCGCATTTAATGAAAACCCTTGGCCTTGTCGTTCCTCAAAATGGCTAAAATCCAGGCTGCTCTGCAACGGTTTGCGCGGGAGCGGGCTGCGGAAAGGTGCGAATATTGTCATTGCCCAATTGAATTGCCAAGCTAACGTGAATTTTAGAGAGGTTCGGTATTGGGCTTTGAATTAAAACCGCGTAGCGGTGGCATTATATCGCCGTAATAATGCCACCGCTACGCGGTTCTGGAAAACATTGAACGCTGACGCTATCATAATGTCGCCGCGATGCGGCTTTTTCTGAACCCTATCCAAGAACTCAGCCCTAGTTTGGCTATTCCTTAGTGGCAAAATGTCTCTTTGATCCTCTACAGAAGATATAGATCATTGGATGCCTTACCTTTGCCTACTACCTCTCTTTTTTTCCGGCCATGAAGCAATTTTTACTATTCTCCTTCCTCCCCCTTTTCGCAACCCTCGCCTCCGCCCAACGAACCGGCCAAGACTACGCCGTCTTCTTCTACGTCACCGACTTCCAGCCCGGCTGGGCCAAACTCCCCGAAACCGCCACAGAGGCCGCCCAACTCCAGGCCGAACTCGAAACCAATTTCGGTTTCACTTGCGAGGCCGTGGCCAACCCGGGCAAAGCAGTCATCCTTGCCAAGATAAAATCGTACAACGACCGCCTGGGCCCCAACGATCAGGTGCTTTTCTTTTTCTCCATGCACGGCCACTTCGAGTCAAGCGCCGAACGAGGGTTCTTGATCGCAGCCGATGGGGTGCTAAAAGACGATTACGGGGATACTTGGCTGAGCTACGACGACCTCAGCGGCTACCTCGCCCGATGCAAAGCCAAACACGTGCTGCTCGCGCTCGATGCCTGCCACTCTGGGGCTTTCGGCATTCGAAACAAATCACGCCCCGATGTACCCACCTATACCCAAACGGAAGATTGCGCCCAACGGGTGGTCAAAATGATGCAATATGGCGGACGGCAGTATTGCTCTTCTGGGAACAAGGAATCTAAAACTCCCGCCAAATCGCTTTTCGCCAGCCGACTTCTGGAAGCCTTGCGCACCGGAGGCGAAGACGGTATCGTGCGCTTTGCCGACCTGGAGTACTTTTTGAGCAAGGTGGATTTGCCCAAACCTGAAAGCGGCACGTTTCGGGGACATGAAGCTGGTGGCGATTTTGTTTTTGTGAAAAAAGGCGGCTGTGTAGCCAGTGCCGCCGCCCAAAACCAGTCGCCCAAAAACACCCAGGCCGACCTGGATATCCAGGCATGGAACAAGGCCAGCGCCGAAAATTCAAAAAGTGCCTACCAAGCCTACAAACAGCAAAATTGCCCGATTGGTGCATTCTGTGAGGCCGCGGATGCCCGTATCGGTGTCATTCTGGCAAAGGACAAAGGCGATTGGGAAGCTGCCAAAAACGCAAACACGATTCTGTCGTTTGAAAAATATCTTCAAGACACGCCCGATGGGGAGTATCGGGAAGATGCCAAAAAAACAATTTACCAGAAAAAGGAGGATGCTGCCTGGGTGCTGGCCGATAAAACAGGCAGCGCGGAAGCCTACCGAAAGTTTGCCGCAGATTTTCCGAGCGGTAGCCGTGCAAAAAAAGCCTTGGATGAAGCCGAGCGGATGGATAAGTTGAAAAAAGCCATCGCCAGCAATGACGGGATGGTACTCGTGCCCGGGGGTACTTTTCAGATGGGTTGTCTCGATATTGACCCAGATTGTAGCAACAGTCTCTTGACTATCTCGCAAAAGCCGCGCCATACCGTCACCCTTTCCGATTTTTATATCGGCAAATACGAAGTCACGCAAAAACTATGGCGCGATGTCACGGGCAAAGCCCAGGAAATACCCTGGAACAGCGAGCAAAAAAAATGCGACCAATGCCCAGTTACCGATGTAAGTTGGGACGAAGTGCAGATTTTCCTACAAAAACTCAACCAAACCACCCCCGCCGGACAAAAACCCTATCGCTTGCCCACCGAGGCGGAATGGGAATACGCTGCACGCGAATGTGGCAAGGCCGTGTTATTTGGCAATGGTAAAAACGAGGCAAACACCAAGGAAATCAACTTTCAGGATCGCGGGACAAACGCTTCTAATTATGAAAAATATAAAAAAAAGCTCCTCAAAGTAGGCAGTTTCAAACCAAACGCACTAGGGCTTTACGATATGAGTGGCAATGTGTCAGAGTGGTGCAACGATAAATATTCCGAATACAACGAAAATCCTTCAACAAACCCAGACGTGCAGGATGCCAATGGCAGAGCTCGTGTGACGCGTAACGGGAACTATTTTACCAGTGCCAGACAAATCAAAACAACTTATCGCCTCGGTTCCGGACAAGATAGTAAAGCTCCTGGATTGGGCTTCCGCCTTGCCAGATCCAAATAATGGCAAAACGAGCACTGTCGCTTTTTCGCCCTCAATTTGGGTTAGCCTGACGGCTATGGCGGGGACGCCAATAACGGCAACGCTCGTTTGAAATATTTCTTTCTACCTTTTTCAACTCATTTTCGACCTTAGCGTTTAGGACGGCAGTCTTGAGCTTTTGCCGCTTCATTTCAAGGGCTGGCAAATTACAGTTCCAGACCACTCATTCCACTGCGGTTGACGGCAAAAATCGTATCAATCAAAGCAATCGTATCAATCCCATGAGCTTACCCGACTTCTCTCTCCGCCGCCCCGTTTTTGCCACCGTGATGAGCATTCTCATCGTGTTTTTTGGTATCGTTGGCTATACTTTTTTGGGCGTACGCGAGTACCCCGCCATTGATCCTCCCAACATCACGGTGCGTACCAATTACACGGGCGCAAACGCCGAAGTCATTGAGAGTCAGGTAACTGAGCCACTCGAACGGGCCATCAACGGCATCGCAGGTATCCGGACCATTTCCAGCTCCTCGGCGCTTGGCAACAGCAATATCACCGTAGAGTTTGACCTCAGCATAGACCTCGAACAAGCTGCCAACGACGTGCGCGACAAGGTGAGCCAAGCCCAGCGCAACCTCCCGCAGGACATTGATGCTACCCCCGTGGTGACAAAAGCAGATGCCAGTGGAGACCCCATTCTTTTTGTGCCCATACAAAGCAGTACGCGCAGCATCATGGAACTTTCGGACTACGCTGAAAACGTGATCCGAGAGAAAATCCAGACCATCCCAGGCGTATCGGCAGTCAATGTGTATGGCTCCAAACTCCCTTCCATGCGCCTTTGGATGGATCCGGCCAGGATGAATGCTTATGGAATCACAGGCCAAGATGTGCTGGCAGCCCTGAATCGCGAAAACGTGGAACTTCCCGGCGGCAAATTGCGCGGCGACGCAACAGAACTAACGGTAAAAACCTTTGGCCGACTGCAAACCGAAGAGGAGTTCAACGATATGATTATCCGTTCACCCCAAGCGGGGGGATCGGGTAGGGTGGTCCGGTTTAAAGACATTGGCGAAGCAGTTTTAGGCCCTGACAATGAAGAAACCGGGGCACGGCGCAACCTGGTGCAGGGCGTTTCATTGGCTGTGATTCCACAACCGGGCAGCAATTGGGTGGAAATCACCGATGAGTTTTATCGTCGTTATGATCAAATTCAAAAAGACCTCCCCTCGGATATTGTGATGAGCATAGGCATTGATAAAAGTCGCTTCGTGCGCAGGGCTATCAGTGAGGTGACGGAGACACTTTTCATCGCCATTGGGTTGGTGATGCTTATTATTTACCTGTTTTTCCGCAACTGGATCATTGCGCTCCGCCCGCTGATTGACATTCCGGTTTCGCTCATCGGCGCATTTTTCCTAATGTGGCTTTTTGGATTCAGTATCAATGTATTGACCCTACTCGCCATCGTGCTCGCAACGGGCCTTGTGGTGGACGATGGAATTGTAGTGACAGAAAATATTTTCAAAAAACGGGAAGAGGGCATGGATAAATGGACAGCGGCGCGTGAAGGCACGAAGGAGATTTTTTTTGCCGTCGTTAGCACATCCATTACGCTCGCCGTTGTGTTCATACCGGTTATTTTCCTGCAAGGCTTCACGGGGCGATTGTTTCGCGAGTTTGGTATCGTGGTGGCAGGCGCGGTGCTGATCTCTGCATTTGTGTCACTGACTTTGACCCCTGTTTTAAATGTAAAATTGGGTGGAAACGTGACTACAAACGGTTGGTTCTACAACGCCACTGAGCCCTTTTTCAAAGGAATGGACCGAGTGTATGGCAACGCGCTGCGTTCATTTATGGGCTTAAAATGGATAAGTTTGGTAATTCTTGTCGCTTGTTTTGGCCTAATATGGTATTTCCAAGGAACGATCAAAAGCGAACTTGCCCCGCTGGAAGACCGAAGCATTATCCGAACCAACGTGACCGCACCAGAAGGTACGGACTATGATAAAATGGAAAGTATCATCTATGACCTTTCAAAAAAAGTCATGGACTCGATCCCCGAAAGGAGTATGGTATTTGGTATAGCCGCGCCGGGTTTTGGTTCGGGAAGTACCAATTCGGGTTTTGTCAGTCTGCTGCTCACCGACCCACAAGAGCGCGAGCGCAGCCAGATGCAGATTTACAACCAGCTGCTGGCCATGACCAAAAAAATGCCTGTAGCAAGGATGTTCCCCAGCCAAGAGGAAACCATTTCGGTTGGCTTTGGGCGCGGGCTGCCCGTCCAGTATGTGATTCAGACCTTGGATTTTGAAAAACTAAAAACAGTCGTCCCCAAATTCCTCGATGAAGCTCGAAAAGACCCTGTTTTTGCGAATGTGGATGTAAACCTGAAATTTAGCAAGCCAGAATTACAAGTCAATATAGACCGCCTGAAAGCCGCCGAGTTGGGGGTAAGCGTACTGGATGTAAGCCAAACCTTGCAACTCGCGCTTTCCGGCCGACGCTTCGGTTACTTTCTCCAAAACGGCCGGCAATACCAGGTGATCGGCCAAGTGGATCGCGCCAACCGCGATGAACCACTCGACCTCGCGGCACTTTACATCCGCAACGCCCAAGGCGAAATGGTACAACTTGATAACATTGTTAGCTTTGTGGAGACCAGCAACCCGCCGCAACTGTACCACCACAATCGCTACAAATCTGCTACCATCAGCGCAGCACCTGCCCCAGGAATAACCCTCGGCGAGGGGATAGAAGCTATGGATCGTATTGCCGCCAGCGTGCTCGACGAGTCGTTTGTGACCGACCTTAGCGGACCTTCGCGCGATTTCCGCGAGAGCAGCGGCAACACCTCTTTCGCGTTCCTGCTCGCGCTCATGCTCATTTACCTAATCCTAGCAGCCCAATTCGAAAGCTTCCGCGATCCGCTCATCATCATGCTTACCGTACCGCTCGCCATTGCGGGTGCATACCTCAGTCTTGCAGTCACGGGAAACACCTTCAACATTTTTTCACAAATCGGCATGATTATGCTCATTGGCCTGGTGACGAAAAACGGGATTTTGATCGTCGAATTTGCCAACCAAAAACGCGACGCTGGGATGCCCAAAAGACAGGCTGTGTGGGAAGCTGCACAAGCCCGCCTTCGCCCTATCCTGATGACCACCTTGGCCACCGCGCT
>JBBQSW010000271.1:0-5608 GCA_038213575.1 Chitinophagales bacterium
GACAAATACAAAAAAAATGCCGCCCCATGTTTGGAGCGGCATTTTCAAGATTTTTACAACAATGTCTTGTCAAATCAATTGTCTGACGTTTTCACCACCCGACGCACTTCCTTGCCCTCACTGCTCAGGCATTGCACCCAATACACTCCCGGCTCAACATTGGGCAATTCCAGGCGGTAAAAGCCAGCCGATAGATTCCTGCGCGGAAGCAGAACCGATACCAATCGTCCCATTTCGTCGGTCATTTCGACCGCCAGAGAAGTGGCTTTGGTTAGATCAATATCCAGTGTGGCTTTGCTAACATAAGGGTTTGGGTAAATTTTCAGGTCGAAAGTATTGGACTTCCCAATTCCTTTTCCTGCGTACAGCACTACTTCGCTTCTTTTCACACGGGGTTTGGCAGCCCAGCGCAGCACATTGGTGAGCAGGCGCGACGACTGAGGTTCATCGAAATAGTACTCCAAGCCCAGATACACCACTTTGCCTGCGCCAATCTGTTTGAAACCTATGAAAGGATACCCACGCACATCGGCGAGTGTAATAAAATTGGGATCCGAAATATCGAGGGGATATTGATATACTTCAGTGGAAAAATCAGTGCTAACACCTTGAAAAACAGCATGCTCTGTCTGTAATTGTCCGACGCTCCGCTCTTTGCAGTAGTAACCGTAGTCAAGATCAAAAAGTCCAAGTTGTTGCAAAGCCCCAAATTCATGGGTGCCGGTCAGCACCACGGCTCCACCCAGCCGGATAAATTGGTTGAGTGCTTTGCCATAGGCCCGAATCAATTCTGGCGAGCTACCCGTTGGGTAGGCCACCACCACGGCATCTTGCCCTGTCAGTGCTGTGGTCAGATCGTCTGCCGAACCTTCCCAGAATTCCGTGAAGGCACTGGAAGGCATACGACGCTGGATCACACGCTGCACTTTATTTGCATAAGCACTGTCGTAAGCAAAGGAATTCAGCATCATGACCCGCAAGCCATTGAGGCTGTCAGCTTCGGCCACCGCGGATTCGTTCATTGAGGCAGGTGCACTGCGCTCATCTTCCAAAAAAAGATGGGCAATGGTTGAATTGAACGGAAACGGACGGTCGTGTGAGAATGGGTCCGACCGAAACGCACCGAGGCCGAGAATACCTGCCAAAAAAGCTATGAGCGAAAACTTGCGAAACATCGGGTGTATAATTTTGAGCCAGTAGCAGTTGAAATTTTGAGGCAAAACGTTCTTTTGAGAAAGTTCGTGTGAGCGGGACAGCAAAAGTACGGCCAAAAGCGGTTCGAAGGTTGGGTAGTCCAGACGAAATCTTTTCATTTCGTCCAATTGTCGTCCATTAGACCTGTTCCTGCATGGTTAGGTTCAACTGTTTGTAATCAATTTTTCCCTGGTTCTTTTTCAGATGCTCCACGATAACGAGCGCGCGGTGCAGCCGGATCTCGGATTTTTTTGGCTGACCGACCATATACAACAAGGTGCGGAGTTTGCCGGGCGTGAGGGCGTGAAACAGGCGATTGCCCGCGTCATCCTGGGCGAGCAATTCGGCAAGCTCTTCTGGCATTGGAAGGCCGTATTCGCTTTCGTCTTTTCGAAGACTGACGCTGACTTTTGAGCCGATTTTCAAACCCAGTTTGGACTGTATCTTTTTATTGACGGTGACAACAAACGATCCGTCACCGCGTGGCAGCAAGGCGCATTGGTGTTCAATTTTTTCGTTCAACACACAAACCATACGTTTGGAATCTCCCGCTCCAATAAGTGCATTGGCGACAGCCTGAGGCACGGCAAAATGGCAGCCCCAAAGTTTATTGGTGGATTCTTCCAGAAGGGAATTGAAATGTAAGGACTCTTCCATGGGGCACTTTTTAGCCCGATTTAGTCCTCGTAATTCTTTGGTTTGCCATCATTTTTCTTTTTGTGGTATCGCCCCCAAGAGAAGCCGAACTTCAAGGAGGCCTGGCCAAACCAGCCGCTCAACTCCTGGTCGCTTAACCCAGCAATGCTGCTGTCATTCACGAAACGATATCCGCCATCCAACCCGATATGGAACCAACGAAATACATTGATTTCCACCCCTGCGGTAGGCTGCACCACAAAAATTCGGTCATTTATATCACCCAGCTGAACCTTGCCGCGACCAAAGTCAACGCCAATTTGAGGGTGGATGGCCTTGTAGTTTTTAAACCCATAACCTACAACCATCGGATTCCATTTCATGTCAAACTGCTGATTTTCAATGTTATCCCATTTGAATTCATCCATCAGGTTGTAATGGCCCCATCCAACGAGGAGCGCTTTGCCAAATTCAAACCCAAAGAAACCGCCCGCGACATAACTGGTTTTGCCACCGTTTCCGAATTGGGTCAATTGGTGTTTTGAGCCGCCCCAAATACCCGAAAAACCAAGCCCGCGGCTACCAACCACGGTTTCTTCTTTTTGGGCAATAAGGCTGTTGAGTGAAGCCAATAAGGCAAGTGCGAGGAAAAAAACTTTGGTGTGTTTCATAACTTTGTTGATTTTTTACCCGCCATAGCCCTCTCGCCGCCGCTGAAGGCTAAAGCGAGTAAAAGGCAAAGGCGGGGTTGATTTGCTAAATATTGATTTGAAAACAACGGACGACCAAACTGGCAACAAGGTTACAGGGCATGTTACAATCTAACCTCATATACATTCCATATTCACCTTTTTCTAACGGGTTTTAACCTCTTTTAACCAAAATATACCAGCCACTATCGGGCCGCTGTGTATCTATGCACCTTCAATTATGTACTCACCCGGTCTGCATTGTTTGTTGAGTTTGGATTGTCCTAGCGAGCTTTTGCTTCGCAATATGGAAGGGTGGCTGCAATTCATCCGTCCATTATTACCTGAAAAAGGACTGCGTGTGGTGGGCGAGGCGGCACACCAGTTTGAAGCAGCGGGCTTCACCGTGGCAATATGCCTGGAGGAATCGCATATTTGTATCCATACCTGGCCGGAGTACGGCTTTTTGACCCTCGACATTTATCTCTGCAATTATCTAAAATCCAATGAGGAAAAAGTCAGGTATATCGCAGAAAAAAATGTTGTGTACTTTGCCGCAAAAATCAGACAGCAACAGGAATTATTCCGATGAAAATCCAATGCCCAAATTGCAACGAAACAACCGAGTTGACCTTTGAGGTGGACTGGAAAAATTTTGCATGTCCACACTGTCAAACACTTTACAGCAAGGATCAAAACGGAGACCCGAAACAACTCAAATTTTTGCCCAAAACCTACCTGATTCTGAGTTTGTTCGTTGGTCAGCAGGGGGTATTGGAGGGCGTTTTATGGGAAGTTGGTTCTATTTGCATTAAAAAGCCGGTAAACCCCTCGTATGGATGGCAAGAATATACACTTTACAGTGCGAAAGGCAACGTTTGTTTTCTGAGCGAATACGATGGGCACTGGCTTTTGGCTAAAGAAATTGAAACAGGAGAAACGTTTGACATTGATGCAAGCCATGAAACAGGCTTCGGAATCGAATACAAGAATGAGCAGTACGCCATCTATAATTGCACAGAAAAATACCTCACCGAATACGCAGCGGGCATTTTTGACCACCCCGTACCCACAAAAGGCAAGGCCAAGGATTTTGTGAAGTTGCCTCATGCCTTGTTGCTGGAAAAAAATGACGAGGAAGCCACCTTCGCTTTTGAGGCGCGGCATATATCACAAAAAGAATTGACAGCGGCTTTCCCAGAAATAATCCTGCCTGGGCAATACGGCCAAGGGATGTTGCAGCCTTTCCCTATAAACGTATCCAGTTTTGGGACAATTTTGGCAGCCTTCGGGGGTATTGCTTTGCTTTGCCAACTTTTTCTAACGGGGTTTTACCCCAGTTACCCAGTGTTGAACTCTTACGTCCTTTTGCCTGATACAGTGGCAGAAGTGACCCACGTCAGCCCTTCTTTTACCTGCACGGGGATGCTTGCCCCCCTGAAAATAGAGCTGTCCGCACCCGTGAACAACTCTTGGGCAGCCGTTGATTTCTGCCTCGTAAATGAAGAGACAAAGGAGGAGCGCTACGGAACCGTTGATGTTGCTCTATACAATGGCATCGAAGATGGCGAGCGTTGGTCAGAAGGAGATTCACGCCCCTCAATCAAGATTTGTGGCGTACCACCTGGCCCTTACCATCTCGTCATGCAGATAACCAAAAAGCCCAATACGCCCGACCTAAAGTCGCTGCGGTATTCCGTATTGGCCCGATCTTTCAGCATAGTCAATTTGATCTGGGTTTTTGGGGTATTAATTATAGCGGGATTGATCGTTTTCTTTTGGAGCTACCACTTTGAGCAAAAACGCTGGATGAACAGTGATTTCGCCCCGGAAACGGAGGAGGACTGACAAGCGTTGGCAGTCCCATTGAATAAGATAACCATGGAAAAAACATACACTTACATTCGCCAGAACCTGCTCGCCTTCGTCATTGGTGCTATTGTTTTATTCTCTTATAGCTACCTGACTTTGTCGGGACGCGAATGCTTCAATTGCAAACAAACTGAAACTTACAAATCCGACCAGCGCAATGGTGCTGCCTACCTGCGTTTTCGGCATAAATAACTTTGAATATCATGGAACAAGCTATTTCCCACCCGCTCCTAAATGCCATTATCTATTCAGTTTTGGGCATCGTCGTCTGGCTCGGAGCCTACTACGTCATCGAAAAAATCACGCCGGAAAACACCTGGGCCGAGATTGTTAAGAACAAAAATACCGCTGTAGCGATCATTCTTGGCTCCATGATTATTGCCATCGCCCTTATCATCAGTGCAGCCATTCATGGGTAAACGTTGGCTGCGGCTGGAGTATATGCTGCTGTTCTCCGTATTTGTAATCGGCACTTGTGGCCTCGTTTATGAATTGGTAGCAGGAGCCTTGGCCAGTTATTTGCTGGGCGACTCTGTACGGCAGTTCTCCTTTGTCATCGGCATCTACCTGTTCTCGATGGGCGTGGGCTCCTACCTTGCCAAGTACCTGACCCACAACTTGTTGGACAAGTTCATTGAGATTGAAGTCCTGGTTGGCCTGATCGGCGGCTTCAGTTCGGTCATTCTGTTTTTGCTGTTTGATTACAATGCTCCATTTGAGGTGATGCTCTACCTGATGGTTTTCCTGACAGGATGTCTTGTGGGCATCGAACTGCCCTTGTTGATGACTTTGTTGAAAGACAAGGTGTCGTTCAAAGACTTGGTTTCCAATGTATTGTCGTTCGATTATGTGGGCGCTTTGCTGGCTTCGCTGCTCTTCCCACTTGTGTTGGTGCCACAGTTGGGCCTCATGCGCAGCTCCTTGTTTTTTGGTCTCATCAATGTCGGCGTCGCCATTGCCCTGTGTTTTCTGGCGGGTGATGCCGTAAAAAATCGCGTTGGGCTGCGCTTTCGCTCTATACTGGCTTTCGTGCTGCTGTTGTTGGCCTTCCTTTTTGCCGACCATATCTTGTCCTTTGCTGAAGGAAAATTGTACAGCGAAGACATCATTTACAACAAATCCAGTCCATATCAGCGCATCGTTCTGACCCGTGAGCGGAACGAATTCCGACTTTACCTGAATAATAACCTACAATTCAGTTCCAAAGATGAATACCG
>JBBQSW010000272.1:0-5589 GCA_038213575.1 Chitinophagales bacterium
AATCGGAAATCGGAAATCAATTCCTCCTCAAAGACACTGGCATCGCATCATCAAAATCGCCCGTAAGCACGGGCGTTTGTACTCCAGCCGTGTAGTCGCGCACTCTGGTATACACGAAGTTGTAGAGTTCTTTGATACTCACGATATAGTCGCCGTTGGAATCTGCAGCACCTTTCATGCCGCGCAGAACATAGTAGGTGAACACGCCTTGACGCAAGCCGTGATCTTCGAGCGAAAGTTCCTCTGGCTTTGACGACATCAGCAAGGCAATGCCGCCATCCGCGTCTTCAAATGCCTGATAAAACCGCTGAAGCGAAACAGGGGATGGGCCTTTGGAAGCCAAGGTGCCACTATAATCGAGCGAGCCACTATGGCAAGCATCGGCGATGCAAAGTTTGTGCTTTGCCTTGCTTTGTTTCAAGATTTGGCGAATTTCATCGTGGCGAAGTTTGTTGTTGAAGCCGTCAAAATCCACTGGAAGGAAACAACCCTCCAGGCCGTGGCCACTGAAATAGAACAATACTACATCATTTTCGTCGGCTTGCAAAAACAATTTGCGCATGGTCTTCAGGATGTTTTCGCGGGTTGCGCCCTCGTCTACTAGGATATCAATCTGGTTGTCTGGCAATGCGCCCCCCTCCGGGCTTTTAAGGTGAGAATAGAATCGGAATGCGTCGTCGTCCGTGAATTTTAGGGAAGGCATAGCAGTGTATTTGCCTACCCCTACTACAACAGCCCAGATTTTCACGCCCCGGCTTTGGTCTGTCCGCACTGGCTCACTGGGAACGGCTTCGTCAGAGTCAAGTTCCTTGATCGGTGAGCCATTTACCCATACAGCGCCGTACACACGACCTGTAGCAAAATACATCACGCCTTCACCATAAGGGGCGTTGTTGGCCCATTCGCCCTCGTATCGGTCCCCATTGGCGTAATAGCAAACGCCGCGACCGTTGGGATAGCCATCTTTGAATTCGCCCGTCCAGCGCGAACCGTCAGGGTAGTCATAAAAACCCTGCCCGCTCCGGCAATAAGTTGTACCACAGTTACGCAGGCCCGCTACATCGGGCTTGGCGGGTTTTGGTTTGCTTGTGTTGGTTGGTCTGGCAGCAGGTGGTTTGTTGGCAGGTGGCTTGTTGACCGTGTTAGAGGCGGTAGATGTTTCGGTACGGGTGGGCGCACCAGCCGGTTTGTTCACGAGCTTGCCTTGGCTCCAGGTGCCGCTTTTCTGCTCACCATCTACGCTTACGAGGCTGCCTGTGCCATGTTTTTTACTTTTCTTCCAGGCACCGGCGTAGTAGGCCCCATCTGCATAACGCATAGTGCCTTGGCCGTCGAACTCACCGTTTACGAAGTCGCCTTCGTAGCGTTCCTTGGTCTTGAAAAAGTATTTGCCTTTGCCATTGGGGTAGTCGTTGGACCAATGGCCAGCGTACTTGTCCCCGTTGATGTAGGTGATGGTGCCCCCATCGCCACTTTTTTTGCCGAAAACGAACGGCCCCTCGTACATACTTCCATCGGGGTAGGTCATTTTGCCGTTTCCATGACGGAGGGCGTTTTTGAATTGTCCCGTGTACTTCGACGCAGCGGAGTAACGGTAGGTACCTGTGCCGGTTTGGCAATTGCCGCTGATACATTGTGCGGCACTTTGGTAAGAAGTCGCGACCAGCAAGATAGCCAGCGCAGACAGGCGGGTAAAGAGATTAAGCCCCTTCATGTTTAACGGATTTTGAATTTTTTGTGCAAAAGTGCGAGTAAACGAAGGGTGCAAGCAAGTGTGGATCAGAATTGATTAAACACGCTCCAATGGAACGGGTTCAAACGTCGGTGAAAAGTTTTAGTTCGAAAGATTACCGAGGCGGATTAAATACGACGCAAGAACATCTCTACTAACCTAATATTGTGCCAGTCGTATTTCATTCGTTTCAAATTTGTACTTTTGCGCACCCATTTCGGGCATTAATATCATGATTTTCAATTACTTGTAAAATTTTTAAATCCATGTTAAAAAGTCTCTTAATCTATTTTGGTGCAGCGGTACTCTTCACTGCCTGTAGCCAAAAATCTTCAGCTCCCGACCACACGAACGCTGCCAAGGGCGGCAAACACTTCGGAACTGCCGTCACGGCCAACAATGCCATACCCTACGACAAAGTGATGGCAAAAATGGCCAATACGGATTCGCTCAACATGAAAGTGACCGGAAAAGTGATGGAAGTGTGTCAGAAAAAGGGTTGTTGGATGACGCTTGTATCCGACAAGCCCGGTTACCCCGAAATGCGCGTAACCTTCAAGGACTACGCTTTCTTCATGCCAAAAGACCTCTCTGGCAAGCGTGTGGTGGTAGATGGCTTTGCTCGCGTAGAAACTACCTCCGTAGACATGCTCCGCCACTTTGCCGAGGATGCAAAAAAATCACCCCAAGAAATTGCCGCTATTACGGAGCCGAAGCGCGAGGTTTCGTTCGAGGCGGCTGGGGTCTTGATTTTGGATTAGATTGTAGATGGAACACGGATGGCGCGGATGGGACACGGATTCAAATGGATTTTCAATAGAATCCGTGTCTAATCCGTGCCATCCGTGTTCCACCTCCTATCTAATTGTATTCTACCCGACGGGCTCTTCCTTCTTTTTCTTCTTGGGCTTTTCAAAGCCAAAAAGCGAGTAATCGTAGCGGATATTGCCCGTTAGGTCTAAGTTGTCATCGCGTTTGCGTTCTCCGTGAGGGTAATGTTCAATGCGATTCCAGCTTTGATAGACGAGGCCCAATTGATCGTCGTCTTGTTCAGACGCTATACGGAGAAGGTAGCCCGTAAGAAACTTCCCAATCGCTGCACCAACGGCTACGGCGGGGTTGGCAGAAACACCCACAAGTTGCCCAGCCGATTTTAGAAAGTCTGGGAATTCCACATCATTTGCTACCTCTTGAAGAAGTTTGGCGGTATTCCGCTGTTTGCTGCGGCTGCCAATTAGCACGAGTTGAAAGTGAAAATCGTTGGGAATTTTGTCGTCTTCATACAAGACAAAACCCGTGTCGCCAAAAGTCAACACATGGTTGTCTTTAACATTTTCCACGGGTGTGAAAATCCGGGTGTCAATGGCCTGCTGTACCGCTTTCTTCAACATGGCGTTTTTTTTGTTTTCGTCAGACTCGGCGGTCAGGCCTTTCAGCGCTGGCAACGGGTGCGTGCCCGAAGTGACGAAGCAATAGATTTCAACGTCGGTCCTGTCGCGTTTTCTGAACAGGGTTTTACGAAGGTTGGAATGGATCAGGATACGGTTGAGGCGAAAGTAAAACATAGCGTAGGGCTTGATGGTGACAATTAGGAAAGCACAAAGATAATTTTTCGGGCGAAAAAATAGCGCAAATCAGAGAAGATTAAGTCCTTTGAGCGATCATTGGGGAATTTGGTTGATTCAATTTATTAGGACATTCAGCATTTTCGTTTCGTGCACTGACGATACGATAAGGGCATTTTTTGCCAAACTTAACCTTAACTTAAACTCACTTATTCAGCTTTTGGGGGGCTATCAAGGGACTTTTGCAGTAGTAATTTGAATTCTCATTCATATAAAATGCAACAGTACCTATGAAAAAGGCTCTTTACCTATTATTCTTCGGGCTAATGATTGGCTTCCAATCATTGGCCCAAACGACTATCAATATCTCTGACGCAGATATTGCCCCTGGTCAAACTGTAAACTGGACCAAAAACAATATCTACTTGCTGGATGGTCTGGTATTCGTTGAGCCAAGCTCAACTTTGAATATCGAAGCCGGAACGGTAGTAAAATTCACTGACAACGCAACCGTTGGCAATCCATCCGCCCTTGTTATCTGCCGTGGTGGTAAGATTTTCGCTCAAGGAACGGCTAATGAACCCATTATTTTCACGGCAGCAGCCGACGATGTGAACAACCCCACCGACTTGGGGCCAAAAGACAACGGACTGTGGGGCGGTATCGTGCTGCTCGGCAACGCTGTGACTCAGAAAAACGGTAACGCTCAAGTAAACGTGGAAGGTATCCCAACCACAGAGCCACGTGGCCTGTACGGTGGCACTGACAATGCCGACAATTCAGGTGTGTTGAAATATATCTCTATCCGCCACGGCGGTCGCCTGCTTACTTCTGGCAACGAACTCAATGGCTTGACCTTGGGCGCCGTAGGTAGCGGTACTACTTTGGACTACATCGAAGTGTATGCCAACTCTGATGATGGCATCGAATTTTTTGGCGGAGCGCCAAACCTAAAGCACGCTGTAGTGGCTTTTGCTGAGGACGACTCTTACGACTGGGACGAAGTGTACACAGGAAAGGGCCAGTTCTGGTTCTCCATCCAACGCGAAGACGTGGCTGACTTGGGCGGCGAATTGGACGGAACCACGCCAAACGACGCTTCCCCTTACTCCAACCCAACCGTGTACAACTGGACACATATCGGCTCAGGCCCAGGCGCAACGGCTGCCAATCCATTGGGATGGCTCTTCCGCGCTGGAACGGCTGGCACAGTGGCCAACTCCATCGTGGCTGCTCAAAAGAACAAAGTGATCGAGGTGCAAGACAATGCAGCACCCGCTAACGATGCTTACACGAAACTTCAAAACGGTGAGCTGAAAATCCTCAGCAACCTGTTCTTCGGCAGCGGTAGCGCACAGACCATTGACAACAGCGGTATTATCCGTGTTACCTCAGGCACACCGGACGACGCAACGGCTGCATTCCTCGCCAGCCACCTGGTGACCAATACCAACCAGATTTCTGACCCGGGCATCGTGAGCATCAGCCGAAACCAAGACAACTTGCTCGACCCACGCCCAACAGGCAACACTGCTGTTCAGACTGGACTTGCAACACTTCCTGCTAGTGATGCATTCTTCACCAAAGTAGACTACAAAGGTGCCTTTAGCCCGTTTGCAGGTTCGATGTGGTTGCGTGGCTGGACTACCCTTGAGCGCAACAACCACTTGAAACCGCTTAGCAACGAGGTTGTGTTGATCAACGACAACTCTATCAACGCTTGCGAAACGGTCACCTGGACGAAAGACAAGACCTACATCGTAGACGGTCTTACTTTTGTGGAGGATTGCGCAACTTTGAACATTGAAGCAGGTACGGTGGTGAAATTCACCGACAAAGCGGAAGTGGGCAACCCATCCGCGCTCGTGATCGCACGTGGCGGTAAAATCTTCGCTGAAGGCACGGCTGCTGAGCCGATCATCTTCACTTCAGAAGCCGACGATGTGAACGACCCCAACGATCTGGGGCCAAAAGACAACGGACTGTGGGGCGGTATCGTGCTGCTCGGCAAAGGTGTAACCCAGAAAAACGGCAACGCTCAAGTAAACGTGGAAGGTATCCCTACCACAGAGCCACGTGGCCTGTACGGTGGCACTGACAATACCGACAATTCAGGTGTGTTGAAATATGTATCGATCCGCCACGGCGGTCGCCTGCTCACTTCTGGCAACGAACTCAATGGTTTGACCCTGGGCGCGGTAGGTAGCGGTACTACTTTGGACTACGTCGAAGTGTACGCCAACTCTGACGACGGTATCGAATTTTTTGGTGGAGCACCAAACTTAAAGCACG
>JBBQSW010000273.1:0-5576 GCA_038213575.1 Chitinophagales bacterium
CCTTGCTGTGGCAACACTCCAGCATTGGCATTTATTACCGCTGACCAGCCGCTGAAGCCCATGCCCGTGTAGTCGTTGCACCGTGCGAATAACTGCCCGTTTTTTCCCTCGAACTGATTGCCCACACGGGCGTTGAAGAACTGGTTTTCCATGATGTCGCAGCCTTGGTCCAGTGTGTTGTGCTCCACTATTCCAAATGTAAGTTCAGACATGTCTGTGCCATGGAAGTCGTTGCCGCGAATCTCAGACCCTTTGTTGAATTTTCCAAATACGCCACTTGGGAAGCCAACATTCGTTGCGCTGGATGGGGTGATCCATTCGGTGGGAATGTTCAAAAAATGGCATCCAATCACTTGGTCGGCGGTGGAATTGCGCAGGTTTATGCCCTGCACCACATTGTCAAAAGTGATGCCTGATGAAGCATTCACAGATCCCAATATGCTTCCCAGCGGGCTTCTGCACTCGATGCCGATTTTCAGGTCTTTCATGTTTCCGCTGGAGGCCACTATTTTCGGATCGTCGCCCTCGATACCAAAAGGTCGGTAGTCAGGGATGATGCTGGTGCTTCCTTGGAAGTCGCAATTGGAGAATTGCACTCTCGTGCTCCAAATGGAAACGTGGGTTTGGGTGCCTCGGGCTTCATTGTAATTGAAGTCGTTCGGTATTGGCGGCAACATCTCGCTCGGATCCACCAATGGCCCATTGCTTAGAAAGTCGCAGTTGATGAAGCGGCTATTGTCAAGTGTCTGGCTGTATTTCATGAAAATCGCGCTGCGTTTGTTGTCAATCCAGCGCGAATTTATGCCAAAAATTTTTGCCCCGCCAAATGGCCCTCCGTGGTACAAGGCTGAGGTATAAGTAGTGCCTTGGCTGCCCGTGCCCGCAAAATTGCTGGCGATCGGGGCGGGTGTTCCGCACCAAACGGCGGAGGCTACTGCGCCTTGCCGGGCGTTCAGTAGATCGCTGCTGGTGAAGGTCGCAAAACCTTGGTTGGCAATGGTTTGAGGGAGCGTGGTGCTGCCCGATCCTTCTACATTGATGCCATCCCACATTTTAGGGGTTTCATCACAATCGAAACCCGTCAAAATAGCGTTAGACACGAGAAGCGTACCGCCTTTTTGCACCGTGATGCCGATTGGGGATCGCTCATTAAAGTTGAACACTTCCTTACTGTCTGCAAAACGAACCGTGGTTTTGGCTGTTCCAGTACCTTGGATTCTGAGTATTTTTCCTGCAGGCACTACCACCCGCGCTTTTACGCTGCGGTCTGAATCCCATGTTTCGTCTGTGGGGAGGAGATAATCTTTGCCACTGTTGGGCAAAACGGTGGCCGTACCATAATCGCAATCCGAGCCGAGTTTGATGAAGCAGGCATCTTCTTCGCCATTGCCTTCTGTGTTCCCAGCCACAATAATGCCTCCATCGGGCGTTTCGGTGATGGCAAACCCGCAAGCCCCTTCGCTTGGGCCGTTGTAATGTTCGCGCCAGATGATGTTGCCATTTTCGTCCAATTTGATGACCATCATGTGTTCAGCGCCCTCTACCGGGTCGAGGCCATCCGGGCAACCTGTTACCGTGCCGGAGACGGCAAAACCTCCGTCCGAAGTTTGAATTACTTTGGGTATAAAGTCCCCTCCGCTCATCGTGGCCAAATAGGTGGCCTTGCCAAGTCCGGAGACATTGCCGTTGGCATCCAAATCAAAAAACAGGAGATACCCTTCGCCCCAATAGTATCCTTCAGAATCATAGTGAAAACAGGGAGAGCCGTCAACGCAACTCAAGCCTGATTCCGGGTTGGCGGGGTCTGGGTCGTTGCCGAGATAGACATTTGTGCCATTAGTGCCTCCTCTGCCCCACATAATAAGACGGTTTAATAAAGCTGACACCACAATTTTATTGCCTGACTTAACCATGCTGTGGGGAATGTCATCAGATCCATCAGACCAGTCTTCTACATAGAGCAAACCTGGTACCGGGGCTGATTCGTTGCAGTTAGTCATATTAATTCTGGCAAAGCTGGTGCCAAGGTATTTAGGGCCATAAGGATATTTGTCGGACTCACCGTTGGTAAATCTTGGTTTATAAACCTCAAAAATATCATTCGGCCCTGGCGCAATTGAGCCATTCGCATTAGGCCCTGTGTAAGGGCGAGAAGTGATAGAATTGACTTCCACGGGAGTGCCAATTGTAAATGGGATTGATGAAGAAGGGTCATAGGAGGTGACATTTACTTGAATGTCTTGGTCTCTTCTCAATAACGGGAAGTTAGCGTCAGTACTTTGAGACTTGAATACTGCCGATGCGGTATATATCCTTACTTTCCCGTCTGGAGCAATGTCCTGTACAATCGCCCCAGATTCACCTACGGCTGGCGTGACGAACTCATGCAAAACAGACCCTGTGCTACGGAGTGTGCCGTCATAATTGTTATGCGGCGATCCAGTTCTTACGGCCAGTGCCGTCATTCGCCCAGCCTGTAACCACGATGTAATTTTCGCCGCCAGCGCTCACATTTACAATATCGTTGAGTCTGCCTGATGTAGAACCTGAAGGCAGTAAGGACCAATGTTGCTCTGCCAAGGTGGTTTTGTTAACTTTGACCAAAAAACCCTGTGTAAAGGCATTAAAACAGTCAATGCAGCCAACTGAAAAGTAAGCATCTGTTCCTTCCACTACATTAAAAAGCCTTCCACGAGCAGTATTTAACGGATTTTCTAAGGATGGGATTTCAACAAAACCATCGCCCAGCAAAACTCCATTGGGAGAAAGAAGGGAAAAATAAGGCACATCTGGGCGAGGTATGACGTCGGTCTCATCTTCTTTTGCAAACCCGACAGCAAAGTAATTCTTCTCCTCAGTCGTAATTACATCATAAATCCAGTCAGCGAGGTTGGTTTCTCCCGCCACGTTTACGTTTGTTGTCCATTGGTTGCCACCTTGAGAAAACATGAAATGTGGAAAAAGAAAAAGGATTGGGGTTAAGAGCCAAAAGCGGTACTTTTTCAAAAAATGTGTCATAAATCGGAAGAAAATTTTGAGATGCAAAGAAAGGGTGAAAACGCTGATTCTTTGGGGCCTGAGAGCGGCGCACTAACACCCCAAAAGTGCAGCATCCTCCATTACATCCCGATAGCTACAAGGCATAAAATAACTACCCCCGAAATTTTATTCCCTGTAGCTATAAAGTGCCAGTTTTGGCAAAATGGGCACTAAGACATTTGGCAGTATGGCCAAAATGGTATTACTTTGTTGGGTCAAACACTTTTCCAAATATCACGAAAACAATCCTTCGCTTCATGGACAACTCCCTACAAAACGAATTGCGCCAAAAACTGCGCGAGCTGCGCGATATTGGCGGTTACACCCAAAAAGACATGGCGGACGCCATGGAAATTACCCAACCTTCTTATTTTAAGATTCAGAACGGCCACATCAATCTGGCCATCAGCCACATTTCAGGATGTGCAGAGCTCTTTGACGTCACGCCCTCTGAGTTTATCTCACTCCCGACGGAGGAACTTTCTAGGAAAATCAAAAGAAAATCCCCCTAAGTTTACCCCATGATTCTGAACCAACACACCCTCGCGCTTCGCGCCCAATGCGAAGACCTCGTGAAAGACCTCCAGCAACTCAGCCAGGAAATCGGCCACAAAGAACTGGCCATCATGGTGGGCGAGTTGCGCAACCGAATGTCAGAGCCCTTCATGTTCGTCATAGTAGGCGAAGTGAAGGCAGGTAAGAGCAGTTTTGTTAATGCACTTTTGGAGTCGAATCGCGAAATCTGCGCCGTTGCGCCGCAGCCCATGACTGATACGGTGCAGCAGATTTTGTACGGAGAAAAGGAGGAGACCGTCGTTGTAAATCCTTACTTGAAGAAGATTTTCCTGCCCATTGATATCCTTCGAGACATTGCGGTGGTGGACACGCCGGGCACCAACAGCATCATCGAACGTCACCAGGAAATTACCGAGAATTTTATCCCTGCCAGCGATCTGGTCATTTTTGTTTTTGAGGCCAAAAACCCCTATCGGCAGTCGGCCTGGGATTTTTTCGACTTTATTCACCGCGACTGGCATAAAAAAATCATTTTCGTGCTCCAGCAAAAAGACCTGCTTTCTGAAGCGGATTTGGCAGTGAACGAGCGCGGTTTATATGATTTTGCAATAAAAAAAGGCGTAAGGGAGCCCGCTATTTTTGCCACCAGCGCGAAAGCCGAACTCGAAGGCCGATTTGATCAGAGCAATTTCTCGGGCGTGCGCGATTACATCCGCACCCATGTGACGGGCGGACGCGGTGCCGCTTTGAAATTGAAAAATAACCTTACGACCTCACATCACATTCTCGAACGCCTTCGTACCGACCTCGATACCCGAGCCGAGCAATTCCAGGAGGACACAGAATTTCGCAACGACATTAGCCAAACGCTGGACAATCAGGAGAAAAAATCAAATCATCATGTCTCACTGTTAATCGAGAATCTTCTGAATGGCTATGACCGGATCACCAGAGGCATTGGTCAGGAACTCGCCGACGGGCTTTCGTTTCCCTCGCTGCTGAAGCGCTCATTCATGGGCCTTTTCAGCAAACAGGCCAGTATTACCGACTGGCTCAACGGCCTGGCCAAACAACTCGAACTCCAGCTCAACGCCGAACTCCGCACCAAGCTCAACGAAGGAGTGGTGGATCTCGCAGACTCGGTACAGCAAATGGCCAAGATGATTGACCTTAAAATCCGCGCTGCCAACACAGTTGTAAAAAGTGATTCCTATATTTTCGAAACTATCTCAGAAAAACGAGCCTCGGTGATGAAAGAACTTCAGGAAGCATTTGCCCGCTTCATGTCGCGGTCTGAAAGTTTCAATGACGGGCGACTATTCCCGGAGAATGCCAGCGTATCGCCAAACATCGCAGCGGGCAGTGGCGTGGCTATCATCGGCCTCATTTTGGCGGGTGTAACGAAAATAGCAGTGTTTGATATAACGGGCGGTGTACTCACGGGGATCGGGGTGTTGTTTGCCGGCTTTACCGCGCGGGCTCAACGCAGCAAAATCGTGAAAGGCTACGAAGAACAAATCGCTGGAGGCCGCACCCAAATGCAAGAAGCGCTGGAAGGCAAACTGCGCGGCTATGTGCGCACCATAAAGGGTCGTATTGGAGACAATTTTGGAGAAATAGATGCGCTTTTGGCCAATGAGGAGACCCAAATAATGCACTTTAATACACAGCATTTGTCCCTGCAAGAAAGGCTGAAAGCACTGGACAACACACTGGAAATCAGTTGAATAAAATCCGCGAGGATTTTGACAAACTGCTTTGTTATTACCCTGCAACAAACACTTTTCGATATTTTATTAGAAACTTAGTACGCTAAAAGATCGAAACTGGCGTTACTTTTGCATTAACAATAGTGCTCTTCTTGATAATCCACCGCCAGAGGTTGTTAATTCATTTCAAGCCTACCCAACTGCTGGCTTCTTCGAGCATTCAACACTATGACATTCCTTTTTGGGTAAAATAAAATGACGCTATCACGGCCCTGTGCCGACGATATAAAGATGTAATCGGTTTTTGGGATG
>JBBQSW010000274.1:0-5507 GCA_038213575.1 Chitinophagales bacterium
GGCCCAGGAAGAGTCGCTTAGCCAATTGTCTTCCAAAAGCGCCTGGAATTTTGAACCGACATAATTGTAACCGAAGGGAACAAAACAATCGCCGTTTTCATCTTTAAAGGCACCATTTTCAATGTGGATTTTGGGTTGTTGCGCCGCAATTGCAGTAACAAAAAGCAGCGAAAGACCTGATAAGAATAGTTTTTTCATCATATCCATGGTTGTTGATTGAATACAAATTTTCAAAACGAAGGTGTTCCTGCTGTTTTACTTGGTCACTCCGAATAAAGCCAGTGCTTTGTACAGGGTTTGCCAGATTCCCCAGAGTGTAGGTATACCCACGAAGACCCAAGATAGCCATAAAATGATGGAAACACGCGATGGTTTTTTCATACCTGTGATTGTTTATTTTCCTGGAGTGGTTTTATAAGCCAGTTACAGATAAAACCCAGAGCAAGCAGTCCTGCCATCAAATACATGGTGCTGGAATACGCTTCGGCGGCGGGTATATGCAGGGTCTCAATTTGATAAGCCCGGATATTGTTGACCAATTGAGGCCCTAACAAGGCTGCCATACTCCAGGCCAGCAAAAGTCGGCCATGAATGGCGCCCACTTCTTTCGTTCCGAACATATCGCGCAGATAAGCCGGAATAGTGGCAAAACCACCCCCATACATGCTCATTATGAGGCAAAATGCGCCTACGAACAATACGATATTACCCATGCGACCCGTCAAGGGGATCAAAATGTAGAGGGCTGTGCCTAAAAGGAAAAAGATCGTATAGGTGTTTTTACGGCCGATCTTGTCGGACAAGGAAGACCAGAAAAACCTTCCCGCCATATTAAACAGGCTCAAAAGCCCTACGAAACCGCCCGCCGCTACAGCACTAACGGCTCGGTTAGGACCCAGTACTTTTTCGGAGAACATTTCCTGAATCATCACGGAAGCCTGTCCAAGCACCCCAATACCTGCGCTGACATTCAACATCAGCACGGCAAAAAGCAGATAAAATTGCGGGGTGCGAATCGCGGCATCGGCGTCCAGCCCGAGGCTCGGTTTTTGGGCCGTCTGTGTGCTTATACCCGAGGGTTGCCAGCCTTCTGGTGGTATACGGATGGTAAATACGCCAAACAACATATAGGCCAGGTACAGCACGCCCAAGGCCAAAAAAGTCTCTGCTACCCCCATCGAATCGGGCGTTTGAAAAAACTCCATCAAGCGAATGGACAAGGGCGCGGCCACCATAGCGCCACCACCGAAACCCATGATGGCCATGCCCGTAGCCATGCCCGGGCGGTCGGGAAACCATTTGAGAAGCGTGGAAACAGGAGAAATGTAACCCAAGCCCAATCCGATACCACCCAATACCCCGTTCCCAAGGTAGAGCAACCAGATTTGATGCCACCAAACGCCCAGTCCCGACAGGAAAAAACCGCCCGAAAAACACAAAGCCGAGACAAACATGGCTTTTCGCGGACCAACCCGCTCCAGCCAACGCCCGAAAACTGCCGCCGAAGCCCCGAGGCAAAACAGCGCTATGGAAAATATGTAACCTATCTGCACGAGGCTCCAATCGCCTTCCACGGGCTTGGTAATGCCCATGAGCTGCGACAGTGGTTTGTTGAAAACACTGTAGGCATATATTTGCCCGATGCACAAATGAATGGCCAGAGCGGCTGGGGGTACCCGCCAGCGGTTGTAGCCAGGAGCGGCTATGGTGTTGGATTTGTCGAGAAAAGACATGGCCAAATGTAGACAGAAAGGGGATTTTATATCCTAAGCCTTTTTTTTTGCCTCGGATGCTGCGGTTCCACTGGATGCTTCTCAGGTGAAAATTTCTACTGTTTGGAAGAGTGTATTGGGAAAAGCGATCCCCCCTGCTACCAGCAACTGATTTTGCACTGAAACGACGGAATGGTTTACCACCGCCTTTTGAAGGATATCCACATCCCAGTTGTCTGTAACCGACTCGTAGATATCTGCCAGATCGCTTACTTGGGTGACGCTTATTTGTCCACCTGCAAAAACGGCCAGATTACCTGCTACGGCTACCCCCATCGTAGCTCTGGCTTGTGACAGAGCGGTTGTTGACCAGGTTCCGGCAGCTTGGTGATAAACCGCTACTACGTCAAAAAAATGGGTATCTAAAGGCGAAAAACTCAGCACCTCAAAGCCTCCAGCGAACAGCACTTCGTTGCCAGCACGCAGCCCTTGTACATACATACGTGGCGCGGAAAGCGCGGCCGTGATTTCGCGAAGGAAGAAGGACGACTTTGTGGCGATGTTAGGGGAAGTGGTTTAAGGGATTGCACTTCATAATGCGCTCGTAATGCTTCCTTTTATTAGGCATTGCAAATTTTTAGACAGCCGCAGCGAGTAATCAGGGCGGCTGTTTTTGTCGGGTGTACATTTGATTACTGATTTCGGGAGGCCTGGTTGCATTTGAAACTTGAATCTGCACTTTTTAAAAAGTGATCCAAACCGAAAACAGACCCAGGTGTTTCTAATTAACCTACCGACATTCTTCTGCCCGAACCTTTATGGTAGCGGCCAAACTTGATGCCTGATTCAAGTGGGTTGTGACCAAGCTCCAGTTTGGAGCAGCCAGTATTTCCATGCAGGCTTTGATCCCTTCTTGAGCGGCATTAAGCACTGATTCACAATTGTTGAGTCGGCTTGTCAGCAATTCGGTATCATAAAAAATCCGCTCGGCGTTCGCAACTTTTTGCGACAGGATATGAAGGTCTTGCGATGCCAGTCCGTCGGCTAAATCGTGCTCAATGGTTTCGGCATTGGATCGGATGACATCAGCCAGTGAAAAGCTACGCTCCACCGGTTTTTTTGCAATATCACGGAGGCAGTTAACTGCAGCGTTCCGCATCTTGACGGCCTGTTGACGGGCTTCTTGCGCGCGAAGGGTCAATGAATTCAAATCTTTATCTCGGGTGTAATAATTGAGCCAATTGCAGTAGCTCCCGCCCAGCTCTGCGGCTGTGCGCACTTCATGGCAGTACAGTCCGGTCAATGCCACGGATTTAAAATCGTTAGACGATTCCATCAGCTTAATGAGTAAATTAGCCTCATCCGCAACATTAATGGCGTTTGTCAGCCGTTCTTCGACGAGCGAGGCTGTCCCGGATACCCATGTCAAAGTCTCCGGGCTATCACCTTCCTGTGCTTTTACTGGAGGCACTGTCAACAGCATTAAAGCAGCAATGGCAATTAAGGGCAAATGATTCATTTTCTTTATTTTATTCACCTTAAAAATGGGTTCAAAAATCGAACAGATCCCCAAGGATTGATTTCTTTTTGCCCCTTGGGGCATAATGCTCGTTGGGTCTTCTGAAATCAGATATTCTTGGAGTAGGGTTGTCATGGTGGTTCATAAATCGATAATACAGTGTTGCATTTTGGACATTTCATAGTGAGCAATGGTTGAATGATACAATATTATTTTTTGCGACTACAGTCTAGATTCACCACCGTATTGAGAATGAAGCCGGAGTTGTATTGAAAGACATTGCGCCCATTGGGGCTGTCGGGCAGGATGATTTCCCGAGGAAGTTGGACAATTTGATTAAAAAAACCGCCCTCGATTCGAAGTGTTTTGCTAAAACGATAGCCCAACAAGAGTCCGATCCGGTTTTGGTCGAATACGTTTTCGTTGACGTTTTTCCCAAAGCCGATAAAAATTTCGTCGTAGGCGACAGCGTAAAACTCCTTGTCATCTATTGTTTTGCCCTTAAGCGGGCATTGCATCCGAAACATATAGCGCAGGCGGTTAACGAAGAAGTATTCGTCTTCGCGGGTCACTTCTGGTTTGGTGTATCTGCCTATCCAGCGTTGTTCGAGCATGAACCGATGCGATACATCCAGGCGACCAGGTTTATCGGTCAGGGTCGCCATTTGAAATGCCCGATGTTCCGTGAAGTCCCTTCCAAGTCCATTAATAGGGTAGTCTCCGTAGTTAAAGGTCTCGATCCAGGCATAACCGGCACGTAACTGTACTTTGGGCGTGGCTTGGTAATTCAGGCCGATCCGTGAAAGACCCTGCTGCTCGTCGGTCACAAAATTTTCGCGCCGCCATTGGTACTCGGTGTGGATTCCCCACTTATTGTTGAGCTTGAAGGTGGCAAAACCAGCCCACCAGCCTACTTTGTTGCGGTCGGTGATGCGGGTGTTTTGGGCTATCGAACTGTTTGCCAGTAAAACCAGCAATGAAAAGAAGAAAATGTAGCGTAAAAGCATGTTGAAAGAAATGATTTCCTGTAATAAGTTGCCAAAAGGGCATAATGATTCGTACTGCGTTAATATTGCTTTTTTGTGAAAAAATCCTGTAGGCTTCGACTATATACACCTTTATGCATATAATGTGTCACCAATAGGCAGCACCGGAAACAATCCAAGCTCAGAGTCTACCACGGATACATTGCCGGTGGTATCTATCAAAAGGGTGCTTTGATGATCCAGATCGGGAATGCAACGGACCAGAAACTGATCGTTTATCACACAAATTCCAGTATAAATATAACTTTCTGGAAGGTCTATTCGCTTAATGCTAACTTCCTCCACCTCCCAAAACTCGTTTTTCTTCATTTTTACATCAAATAGAAAAAGCACCTGGCCGTCTGAAGTGGTCCGAAAATTAGCCAATACCTGCCCGGCGCCATTATCTGAAAAAGACGCATTGCTAAAGTTATGGGCAAAGCCTGTAATGTCTGCCCCAAGGTCGCTCATATTGATTCGTATTCGCTTACCCGCTGATTTATCCGGATTGGCACTGGGAATAAAAATCAACACATCAGGGTCTTGTTCCGTTACCACAAAAAAGTCGCGATTTAAAGTCGATTGAAACTCAATTTTCTCGTTGTGCCAAGCATACCAGGATATGTTGCCATCAGGCTTCACGGTGCAGAGGTAATTGGCGTTTAAAACGTACAATTGATCATCCCAGACGGCACTGTTAAAAGCGATCTTATTGTAGTATAAAAAGCCGGGCGCAGCTTTCCAGGGTGCCGATGCTGATGGTGTCGGTTCTTTTTTGCAATGGGGAAAGAAGCAAAGTGCCAGACAACAAAACCCTAAAAATGAAAAGCGAAAAATCATAAGCGTTAATTATTTTAAATGCAGCCGAACGCAGTTGCGCGTCCGGCTGCTAAATCCAAAAAAACTGTAAGAAACCAAACAAGAAAACCATATTAAGGTCATGCCGTTCTCCAAAACGGGTACATCAAGTCTATAAAAAAATCATACGCTCAAATTTCGGGTCTTGGCGCGGCGAAAGCATTGGACTTCCCCCAATGCCACAGGATGCCGATGGTTGGATATGCATCCAAGTCGTAGGAGTCGAGTATTAAAATATTGTGGGCAAATTCTATCCATACATCCTTAAAAACCCTTCTTTCTACGGAAATACCAAGGTTTGGTACCGACTGTCCGCGCTTTTTAATAACCCTTTCCGTACCTATGTTTTGAGATACAAAATGATTCCCTCTGTAATACCCCAACTCCATTGAT
>JBBQSW010000275.1:0-5485 GCA_038213575.1 Chitinophagales bacterium
ACCATTGGGCAAGAAGCGCGGTTCAAAAATGCGCGGCTCTCTTATTTCAACGGAGATTTCCAGTGGGCACAGGCTCAGTTCGATATTTTGAAGGCCTCTACCTCCAAACTGATCTCCAATGACGCGCTGGATCTCTCCGTGTTCATCATGGACAACCTCAATCTCGACACAACCTCGGATGCCATTTCACTCTACGCGGGCGCCGAACTTTTGGTGCTTCAAAACCGATTCGAGGAGGCCTTTCTCAAACTCGACACCTTGGCGACGGGCTTCCCGGAGCATTCCTTGCAAGATGATATCCTTTTCTTGAAAGCTCGGATTTGGGACAAACAGCGCGACTATGTTAAGGCCATTCCGCTTTACCAGGAAGTGGCCGAAAAATTTAAAGAGGACATCCGTGCCGACAATTCGCTCTATGCATTGGCACAGATTTATGAGTTGAAATTGAATGATTTAGAGAAGGCTAAAGAGATTTACGAAAAGATTTTCCTGGATTATTCAGGTAGCGTATTTGCCGTAGATGCCCGGAAACGGTTTAGGATTTTGAGGGGGGATAAGGTGCAGTAATTGAGATGTTGAGTCATTAACCTAAAGAAAAAGACCATCGTGCAATACCTCAACGAAGAAGTTGAATTTCAAAAAATGGGCACTTTCAAAACGGATGAAGTAGTGAAATCTATAGTTTTAGAGGGTTTTGAGGTAAAATTGAGCGATTTGCTCTGAATATTTTTTCCAAACTTTGCCCCTTGAAAAACGCCACGCCACCGAGCGCGGCGTTTTTTATTTCAAAACAGAACACTGGTCACCCTCCTTCGCCTCCTCCTCCCATTAAACTTCGGCGGATAAAAAGGCTCCGGCGGGTAAAATAATCAACCATGGCAGATATTTTTGAAAAAGCCGAGCAAGTCCTTGCCGAAATAGCCGTCCAATCACCCGCCAATGCTGCGGAATTGGAGACCTTTCGCATACAGTACCTCGGCACTAAAGGCTTGATAAAGAGCCTGATGGAAGAAATGCGCAATGTGCCCAACGAGCGCAAACGCGATTACGGCCAACTCATGAATCGCCTCAAACAAGAGGCCGAAGCAAAGCACGATGTGCTCAAAGAAACCTTCGAGAGTCAGTCGCAAGGCGCTGCTGCACAGGACATTGACCTCACGGCCCCGGGTGAACCGCTTCCACTCGGATCGCGCCACCCCATCGCCGTGACCATGAACCGGATCGTAGAAATTTTCACCCGCATGGGCTTCAGCGTCGTGGATGGGCCTGAAATCGAGGACGACTGGCACAACTTCACGGCGATGAATACACCCGAAGACCACCCAGCCCGGGACATGCAGGACACGTTTTACGTTGTGGATGCCCCAGGCATGCTCCTGCGTACCCATACCTCACCCGTTCAGGCGCGTGTAATGAAAACACGACAGCCGCCCATTCGCATCATCGCGCCGGGCCGGGTGTACCGCAACGAGACGATTTCGACGCGTTCGCACGCCCAATTTCATCAGGTGGAAGGGCTGTACATTGATCAGGGCGTGTCGTTTGCAGATTTGAAACAGACCTTGTTGTACTTCGCTCAAGAGATGTTTGGCGCAACTAAAATCCGGCTCCGGCCTTCGTTTTTCCCCTTCACCGAGCCTTCGGCGGAAATGGATATTTGGCTGGGCACGGAAACCGAAAAAAACGCCCGCCTCACCAAAGGCACTGGCTGGCTTGAAATACTCGGCTGCGGCATGGTAGACCCGCAAGTGCTGGAAAACTGCGGCATTGATTCCAAAAAATACAGCGGATTTGCCTTTGGCATGGGCATCGAACGGCAGGCGTTGCGCTTGTACGAGATTGGAGATATACGGCTGTTATTTGAAAATGATGTGCGCTTTCTGCGACAGTTTGTGGCGGCCATGTAGGGCGAAATTTATTTCGCCTATCAAGCAGTTTGTGGCGGCCACGTAGGGCGAAATTTATTTCGCCTAAATTCCATTAATGCCCTGGGGGTTCGACTTTGAGTCGAACCCCCAGCGCTGTTCTAAGCCTAAACGCCCGCTTAGAAGTGACACTTTCCAAAAAAGTGTCACTTCTTATTCCTCAACGAGCCCTATACCCTCGCATCGCATAGAACAAAATGTACAAATAGCAAGGCAGCATCAACACCAGGAAGGCCGCCTGATACCCCATGCTTTTTTCCAACAATCCGTAAGCTTGAGGAATGATCGCACCGCCCGCGATACCCATAACCAACCAGGCAGAACCGATCTGTGTAAACCGGCCCAATCCATTGATTGCCAGCGGGAAAATGGCTGGCCACATCACGGCATTGGCCAGTCCCAGAAGGGCAATGCAGGATACCGCCGTCGAACCGGTAGTGAAATAGGTCAGCACGGTCAGCAGGATGCCCAGAATGGCGGAATATTTCAAAAAGTCTTGTTGTGCGATAAACTTGGGGATCAACAGAATGTTCAAAACATAGCCCACCAACATAGCACCTAGGGTGAACGCAGTAAAATACTTCGTCTGATCCAGGTCGAAGCCCAGGGACTTGCCATAAATGCCGATGACATCCCCTGCCATCACTTCTGCTCCAACGTACACAAAAATCGCGATGGCACCCAGCACCAGATGCGGGAACTGCCACACGCTGGTGCGTCCGGCTGAAAGGCTGGTCTGCCCGTCATTGATGGATTCTGCTGCGGTATCTATTTCAGGAAGCGAAGATCGGCGGATCATCAGCGCCAGCGCTGCGAGTACGATGGCCATCACAACGTAAGGGGCCACTACCCGACCAGCCAATTGATCGAGCAGGCCATTTTTGATCACTGCGTCTGTTGCGGCATTGATTTGGGTTTCGATGGCCGTGGCATTTTTCAATACGATACTGCTCAGAATCAAGGGACTAAGTATACCTGCCACCTTGTTGCAAATGCCCATGATACTGATGCGCTGTGCCGCGCTTTCGATCGGGCCGATGATGCTGATGTATGGGTTGGAGGCCGTCTGCAACAGCGCGAGCCCCATGCCCTGCACAAAAAGTCCGGTCAAAAATAATGGGAAAGCCCGCGCCTGAGCCGCAGGAATAAAAATCAGACAGCCCAGCGCCATGACCAGCAAGCCCAAGGCCATGCCGTTTTTGAAACCCGTGCGTTGCAGGATTTTGGAAGAAGGAATGGCCAGGAAAAAATAACTAATGTAGAAAGCAAAGGTGACAAACAATGCCTGTAAGGTGTCCAGTTCGCAGGCGAGCTTCAGGAATGGAATCAGCGTGCCGTTCAGCCAGGTGACAAAACCAAATATGAAAAACAGCAGGCCGATGATGCCGATCTGGTAGAGATAACCAGTGTTTCGGGAGGTAGAATTTTGCATAGGGTGATCGTTTTGCGTTGGAAGGAAATAGGTGTGGGTGTGGTTTGGCCCTCCTTTGCCTTTGCCCGCCGTGACTTGGCAGGCGGGTGGGCCTCGACGGTTAAAGCGGCAAGTTAGAAGGGTTTAGCAACTTTTTTTCCTGATCTGTTCACACTTTCCAACTTCGCGGCATTCACCCTTGAAAACACCTAAACCCCCCCTGGTGAACCAGCAATTTGTATAATCCCTGAACAAGAGGAAAGAGGCGCCCCCGCTGCAAGTGAATACCCTGATTGCCCTTTGAAAACACCCCAATTGACCAGCCAACCCTATTGCCATTGATCGCCGGGAAGCCACGCTGCTTCTCCGGCGAGCGAGGCAAAAACCATTTGGAAACACCTCATTTTGCCATTTTGAAAATGTGCCCTTCCGAGTCCCCCCGGAAGGGCTTTTTTGTACCCCGGAACTCCGTTCCGGGTTGTCGCATTGGATGCCCCGGAACGGAGTTCCGGGGTACATCAGCGCACAATCAACACCGGGATCCTCACCGCGCCCACCTTAGTGCCTTAGACCAGTTCTTTGACAGGCTGGTGCTAAATATCCAACTTCTGATTGTATTGAACTATTCATTTCTGTCCTTAATTTGGTCATTTTAAAGCCTTACCTTTGTAGCATAAAGCATCCGCTTTTACTATTCTCAAACTGATTTTCTCACTAAAACTTTTTTCCAAACATGAAAAAGTCATCTTTTGCCATGCCATGCGCTGGTTTTCAAACAATTCCTAAAAATTCCCGTACTTGCCCTGCGGGGGGGGGGCATAGCCCTGCTTGCTTTACCACTTTTTAAAGTCATGGCTCTAGTCCTTTTCCTGACGGCCAATCCATTGGCAATAACTGCCCAATGCCCTGGGACAACTTACAGTGTAGGCACCGGAGTAGGAATTCCAGACCTCTCCAGTGCACCTGCCGGGGTAGCAACCCTTACCGCTGGCCAGAGCATAAGAATTACGGGCACGTTTACCGTTGACGCTGGTACTTGGAGTATCATTGGAGCGAACGTCTATTTTGCATCAAGTGCTTCAGAGGTAGTTGTCAATTCAGGAACAACCTTAGATGCATCTTTGGGTTCTGTTTTTGAAAGGTGTAACACTACTTTTTTAAGGTGGTCTAGAATCAGAGTGCAGACTGGGGGGACAATGCTTGCGGACAATTGTGTCTTTAACAATAGTGTCAATGCCATATATATTGCAGGTACTGCCACATTTCATATAACAAATAATATTTTCAACACCTGCACAAACGGACTGCAGATCGCAGGCATGCAAAACCCTGCAAATCATTTAGTTGCATTCAACGACTTCATAAATTCTAAAGACGCTGGTGTGCTTTTTACTGGTAACAATGTTGAACTTGATTATAATACTTACACGAATAATCCCACCCCTTTTTCAACTGGTGTACGGGTGAGTTCTGGTCAAAATTTACTAATTGCAGATGGAAGCATGATAAATCTCAAGCGGGGACTTGAGATAATGCCGATACCAGGGAGCCGCTGTATAGAGATGAAAGAAGTCGTTTTCTCTGGCTTGACAGGGGTATTTACAGAACAAGCCCAATATGGTTTACACATCCACGATTGCACTATACGTGCAACAAAAACAGCCATTGATATTAAAAACCACTTAACTGCCCAAACGCCACCTGCGGGAGTATGTAATGGAAATATCCAAATAGAGCGAAACGTGATCAATTCTTTTGAAGAGAGCTGTGTTCGAATTACTTCTGTGAACGGTGATGGGACAGTGACAGTTTTAGGGAACACGATAGCGACAGAGATAGGCTCTGGGCCTGGGTTTCAATATTATGGGATTGAAATTCAGTTTGCGAATAACGCCAATATAGTGGTAGAAGTGAACCACATCGTAAACCAGGGTAGTTTTATTCCGGGTACCAACCCGGGTGCAATCTACTTGCGAAATTGCAAAAAAAGGAACTCTGTGTCTTACAACACGATACAAGCAGGCGTATTTGGAGGTTTTGGCGACCTCCAGTTTGGCATCCATGCGGTTGGCTCCCCTCACTTTACTGCACGGAACAACAATGTAGATGGCGGGCCAAACATCATGGACCGAGCCATCAGCATTGAAAC
>JBBQSW010000276.1:0-5465 GCA_038213575.1 Chitinophagales bacterium
AAAATAGTCAAAGAAATCACTGTCTTTAGAAATTACGATGCGCTCCTCTTGAACCGCAATTTTGATTACTTCGATATCGTCAGACAAGTTTTTGCGAGGTAAGTCTCGTGTATGCACAACATCATGGCCTCGACTTTTCAGCCATGATTTAAGGGCTAAAGGCAAATGTGCATCCAAAATAAATTTCATGCTGCCAGCAACACTTTATGAATGCTTTTCATTTGCACCATTCGAGAGGCAAACTCAAGACAAGCTAAAATATCCTCGCGTTCCAAGTCCGGGTAATCCTCCAAGACCTCTTCTATCGTCATTCCTGCCGAAAGTAAGTCGAGCATTATTTCGACTGGGTAACGCAATATTACGAATGGTGGGTTTGCCAAAGCAAACATTTGGGTTTATGGTGATGCGGCTAAGCAAAGAAGGATTCATCCGTTATTAATTTTTAGCAAAGTTACGAGAATGCCTATTACTTTGTCAATTGCTGAAAAACATCCTCCACGGAGTGTTCCGCTTTATGCAATTCCAACAGTGTCAGCCGGTTGGCGACGGCGAAAGCGAAAACTTCAGCGCGGATATCCTGGTTCGAAGCGGCAAAAAATTGCCACTGGTTTTTGCCAATGCTTTTTACACTGTGGACGTTTTTGATTTTTGCCAACAGGTTTTTATCGGCACTTTCTGCAAATTCTGCGGTGACGACCGTCTGCCCTGCGAACTGCTGCTTGAGTTCCTGAATCGGTGCATCGGCCACCAGTTTGCCTTTATTTATGATGATGGCGCGGTCGCAAACAGCCTCTACTTCCCCAAGAATGTGGGTGCTTAAAATGACCGTTTTTTCCTTGCCCAGGTCTTTGATGAGTTGGCGGATTTCTACAATTTGGTTGGGGTCAAGGCCGCTGGTGGGTTCGTCCAATATCAGCACCTCAGGGTCGTGGAGCATAGCTTGAGCGAGCCCGACGCGCTGGCGGTAGCCTTTGGAAAGTTCGCCAATTTGCTTGTGGCGATGGCTGCCGAGTCCCGTGCGCTCTACCATTTTGTCCACTTGTTGGGCTACGTTTTTTACTTGGTGCAGCCCGGCAGTGAAGGCGAGGTATTCGCGAACATACATTTCCCGGTAAAGTGGGTTGTGTTCCGGCAGGTAGCCGACACGCGCGCGAGCTTCCATAGGCTTTGCGCCCACGTCGTATCCACACACTTCGACAAAACCTTCATTTTGAGGAAGATAGCCAGTGATGATTTTCATCGTGGTCGTTTTCCCAGCACCGTTTGGACCGAGAAAGCCCAGCACTTCGCCTTTTCTCGCTTCAAAGGAAATGTGGTCAACCGCATGTTGGAGACCGTATGTTTTGGTGAGATTGGTGACTTTGACTGACACTTGTGAGCGGTTTAAGAGGCCCGCCTTTGTCGCTGCCCGCCAAGGCTTGGCAGGCTGGAAAGACTACAACGGGTAAATGAGAAAGTGATAGACCCCCGCCTTCGTTAAAAAATGAGGGCGGATTTCGATGCAAAATTAACAAACCTAGCGCAACCCATGTCCGCTTTGCAACACTTTCGCTATTTGAGCAGAAATTGCAGCAACGAAAAACCTTGTAATACGTTTTGACGTATCTTTTAGACATCAAAACAAGAACCATGCTCAACATATCATTCGTCTCCACACTTGTCTTTTTCCTCCAAACTGCTTTACCCACCATAGCCGTAGGCGAAGGCGGGCATCCCCAAATCCTCAACACCCTCAATCACCAATCCTTTGATTCGCTCCTTCAAAAACACGTCAGCGATGCAGGAAAGGTGAATTACAAAGGACTAAAGGCCGACAAAGCCACACTGGATGCCTATTGTAAGATGATTTCAGAAAACCCCGTACAGGAAACTTGGGCAAAGGAGGAAAAAATGGCCTACTGGATAAATGCTTACAATGCATTCACACTCAAACTCATCGTAGACAACTATCCCACCAAAAGTATCCTCAACTTCGACGGGGGCAAAACCTGGGATGTGCGTCGGATTAAAATCGGAGACAAAAAATATAGCCTCAACAATATTGAGAACGATATTTTGCGGCCTCAATTCAAAGACCCACGCATCCACTTCGCGATCAATTGCGCGGCAAAAAGCTGCCCTCCTCTTTGGAACCGCGCTTACACCGCCGAAAATCTCGAAGCATCACTCGAAGCCCGCACCCGAGCATTCATCAATGACAAAAATTTCAATAACCTAACGAGCAGCCGCGCCCAAGTCTCTAAAGTATTTGATTGGTACTCCGCAGACTTTGGCGATTTGAAAAAGTTCTTGACTCAGTATTCGGAAACCAAACTTAAAGGCTCCGCTGCGGTGGTTTTCAACGATTATAACTGGGATTTGAACGAATAAGGTCTTTATGCCAATTCTTGAATAAACATCACAAAATGTCCTTTTTAAAAGATTCCACTCTGCTCCACCGCCAAGCCTTCATCCATGGCGAATGGACCGCTGCTGATTCCGGCAAAACCTTTCTAGTTACCAACCCTGCCACCGGCGACGAACTCGCCCGTGTAGCCGATTGCGGGCCGGAAGAAACCAGACGCGCCATTTCAGCCGCCGAAGCCGCCTTGCCCGAATGGCGCGCCAAAACAGCCACCGCCCGTGCCGCTATTTTGCGCAAATGGCACGACCTGATTTTGGAAAACGTGGACGATCTCGGCCTGCTTCTGACCCTCGAACAGGGCAAACCCGTACCCGAAGCTAAGGGCGAAATTCGTTACGGCGCTACGTTCATTGAGTGGTTTGCGGAAGAGGGCAAACGGGCTTACGGCGACATCATTCCGCCGCATTTGCCCGGCATGAGGTTGCTTGTGGTCAAACAACCTGTGGGGGTGGTGGCCGCCATTACACCTTGGAATTTCCCCAATGCAATGATCACCCGGAAAGTTGCCCCAGCGCTTGCAGCGGGTTGCACCGTGGTACTCAAACCTTCGGAAGAAACCCCTCTTTCGGCCTTAGCCCTGGCTGAACTAGCGGCACGCGCCGGGTTCCCTCCCGGGGTGCTCAACATCGTCCCGGGCATGGATGCTCCTGTTATTGGTAAAGTGTTGACCGACAGTCCGATAGTGCGCAAAGTTTCCTTCACCGGCAGCACCGAAGTGGGCAAATTGCTCATGCGCCAAAGTGCCGACACCGTGAAAAAAATATCGCTCGAACTGGGCGGCAATGCCCCTTTCATTGTGTTCGACGATGCTGACATGGATGCTGCGGTAGAAGGCGCCATGGTTGCCAAATATCGAAACGCGGGTCAGACCTGTGTGTGTGCGAACCGTATTTTTGTACAAGACGGCATTTACGATCTGTTTTTGGAAAAATTTACGGCCGCCGTGCTTAAGCAAAAAGTTGGCCCAGGTATAGAAAATGGCGTGAACATCGGCCCGCTCATCAATGCCGAAGCGCTTGAAAAAGTACAACGACTCGTGGGCAATGCCACGCAAAAAGGAGCAAGGGTCGTCACCGGCGGCCATGCCTTGCAGGGTACTTTTTATGAACCCACGGTACTCGCCGATGTCAGTGCCAGCATGGACATCATGCACGAGGAAATATTTGGCCCGGTGGCTTCGATCATCCGTTTTTCGGAAGAGAACGAGGTGATCAAAATGGCCAACGATACGCCCTACGGCTTAGCCGCTTACTTCTATGGGCGCGACATAGGGCGGGTTTTCCGCGTAGCCGAAGCCCTCGAATATGGCATGGTGGGCGTAAACACTGGGATGGTGGCAACGACCGTCGCGCCGTTTGGCGGGGTGAAAGAAAGCGGCATCGGGCGCGAGGGATCGAAATATGGATTGGAGGATTTTCTGGAAGTGAAGTATATTTGTTTGGGGGGGATTTGAAACTCGGACTGCGCGGATATGGCATCCAAGCAAGGGTCATCCGATCCTACCGTTTGTGAATTTCCACCGCCTGAAACAACTGTCCATTTTTATCTTCAAAGGAGAGGACATAGTTGCCAACGGGCAAATGGCCAATCGAATAGAAATTGTTGGGCGACACTTCAAAACGCGCCATAATGCGGCCATCCAGCGCGAAAACACGCATGGAAGCAACCTCTTCAGCTTTTTCCAGCGTAAAGAAATCCGTAGTAGGATTGGGGAAAAGTTTGACGTTGGATGCGGGCAGATCACGGGTGCCAGAAAGTGTGCTGTAGGAATAAACTGCTGTCAGCGTATCCGCTGGATTGCCCAAGTTGGTCAGTTTGAGGTGGACGATGCCAGAGCCTGCCTGGCCAGGAGGAGGAGAATAGGCGTTGTTGTAGTAGTGTACCGTCATCTGACCCATAGAATCGGGCTCCAGTTGGAAAGTCTTGGTATTTACCACGGTAGACCAACAAGTAACCGGGTCGCACACTGCGGTTTCAACATCGGGTGTAAGGTTGATGATGTTGCGCTCCCATTTAATCGAAATGGTGGCGTTCGATACATTCTTAATCTCGGCATGTGCCGGAGAGTCGTAAAGATCGGATGTTGTAATGGTGTCGGAAGGATTCGGGTGGAGCTCATAGGCCGACTGAAATTGTGCATTGGCAATTTGAAAGAGGCCGAGGGCAAAAAAGAGCGTAAAGAGTAGATTTTTCATAACGGAAATGTCTTGCAGTAGCAGGTTCGTGAAATAATTGAAACAATTAAACAAAGGTACACCCATCGGCCCTTTGCCCCTACCTAATTTTGTTCGTCGCTACAGTTTTGTATCGAAACGGACAATATTAGCAAAATGAATTGGAGAAAACAGCTGTTTCCTTTCTTGTTGATTGCCATCGCATTTCGCCTCCCGGCGCAGTTGCCGGATGGTTCCATCGCGCCTGATTTTATTGCGCAAGATATCCTTGGGCAAACACATCATCTCTACGACATCCTCGATTCAGGCAAAATTGTGGTCATCGAAATCAGCGCCACCTGGTGTGCGCCGTGCTGGGTTTATCACACCAGCCACGCTTTGCAAAAACTCTACGATGCACACGGCCCAGCGGGCGACGACAAGCTGAGAGTATTTTGGGTGGAGGGCGATCCCAATACCAACCTCAACTGCCTTTATGGCCCGAGCGGCTGCAACGGCGGCTCTGCAGGGAATTTTGTGTCGGGCACATCCTACCCGATTTTGGACAACACTGGCATCGCCAATGCATTCCAAATCACCTATTACCCTTCCATATTCGTGATTTGCCCCAATAAAAAAACTTATCGAGTGGATCCATTGACCGCCGAGGGCCTCTGGGAAAAAGCACACCAATGCCCGGTAGCAATGGGGATTAACAACGCGGGGATTTTTCAATACAGCCCCGGAACCGAGCTTAGTGAACTTTGCGGGATACAAGATCTCAGCCCCAACTTCGCGCTCACCAACCTTGGCAGTGCAGCCCTCACAGCAGCCACTATTGAGTTGAAATGGAACAACAACACGATGCAAACCCTTCAATGGACGGGTAATCTCCCTACCTATGGAGA
>JBBQSW010000277.1:0-5464 GCA_038213575.1 Chitinophagales bacterium
CAATGTCGTCGGCTGATTTGGTGGTTCAAAGTGGGTATTTCTTTTTCGAAAAAAAAACATAATGGAATAAACGCCTAAGCGAAATGGTGGCCGCTGCAAAAGTCGGTAAAAAATCGCGGGAGTCGTCCTTTGACTCTAATCCTTAGGAATGCGTTGCTACAAGTTTTACCTTTGCAACTGAATACTTGCACTGGATCCACCCATGCTCTCACACAACCAGCTCAAACACCTCCGCTCCCTCAGCGTAAAAAAATACCGCCAACAGCACGGCCAGTTCCTCGTGGAAGGGGAAAAGATGGTGGCTGAACTGCTTACGCAGTCGAACATTGAGGTTTCGGCCATCTTCGCATTGGAATCCTGGATTGAAAAAAACAGCCGGTTTTTGCGTCCGTTTTCTGATAAAGTCACAGCGGTCACAGAAACCGAACTTGCCAAAATCTCTACGCTTACCACGCCAAACCAAGTGCTGGCCGTGGCATTCAGATCCTTTGAAACTTACAGATATTCATTTGTAACGGAAGATATCTGCTTCTATCTTGACGGCATACAAGACCCCGGCAACATGGGCAGCATCCTTCGCGTCGCCGATTGGTTTGGCTTTCCAGCGGTTTTATGCTCGCCCGATTGTGTGGACGTTTTTAGCCCAAAAGTGGTGCAGGCGAGTATGGGCGCCATTTTTCGGGTACAAACTTGGGAAATTGAATTAACTGAACTTTTGGAGAATACCCCACAAATTCCGGTGATTGGGGCGGTGCTGGATGGGGAGAATGTATTGGAAGCGAAACTCCCTGCGTACGGCTTGCTAGTGATCGGAAATGAAGGACGGGGCATTTCAGCTCCCGTGGAACGTGTGCTTACCCATCGAATCAGTATCCCGCGCCACCCGGCAGGCAAGGCGGAGTCGCTGAATGCTGCGGTGGCCTCAGGGATTTTGGCTGCGGCATTTCGTCGGTAAATACGGCACATTAATCTTTACGCTTTGTAGCCTTATTTCGCATCTAATTGGTTCCTTTTCATTAAGTTGTGCGAAAAAGCGAGCCTCTGGGTTTTTTTTAGTGCGAAACATTAAACCCGTAAATTCTATTTACTTTCGCCCATTCAATTTTTTCAAAACAAAACATTCAAACTCAAATTTTGAAACTATGACAGACATCCGCAAATACCTTCCCATAATTCTGCTTGGCCTGGTGGCTGTGCTAGTATTTAGCATGTGCGGTTCTTACAATACAACCGTCAAAAAAGATGAGGCCGTTAAAGCATCCTGGTCGCAGGTTGAAAATCAGTATCAACGCCGCGCCGACCTGATCCCAAACCTTGTCAATACCGTAAAAGGGTATGCTAATTTCGAGCAGCAGACCTTGGAAGCCGTAGTACAAGCCCGTGCTTCTGCCACGCAAACAAAAATTGATCCAGAGAACCTCACGCCTGAAGCCATTCAACGCTTTGAACAAGCTCAACAGGGCCTTTCAGGTGCTTTAGGCCGACTTTTGATGGTAACCGAGAACTACCCGGATTTGAAAGCCAATCAGAACTTTCTAGACTTGCAAAAACAGCTGGAGGGAACCGAAAACCGCATTTCTGTTGAGCGCAAAAATTTCAATGAATCGGTTCAGGATTTCAACTCACACATTCGTCACTTTCCTACCAATTTGTTGGTAGGTATCTTCGGTTTTTCACCCAAGGGATATTTTCAGGCAATACCTGGCAGCGAAAAAGCGCCTGAAGTAAAGTTTTAAATGATTAAACAGGAGTCGCCACAAATATTTGTGACGACTCCTGTTCACAGTGGATACAATGATATTTACCAAAGAAGTTGAAGCTCGGGTCATTTCGGCCATTCGAGGTGCAGAGCGCGAAACAAGCGGTGAAATCCGCTTGTTTGTAGAGGAATTCTGTCTACGCGACACTCCTGTAGAGCGTGCCGCAGAAGTATTCCAGCTCTTTGGTATGTTTAATACCAAAGAGCGCAATGCCGTGCTAATTTACCTCGCCGAGAAAAGCCATCATTTTGCTATCTGGGGAGATGCAGGCATACACGAGCGGGTAGGTCACCAATTTTGGGAAGACGAAAAAAAACTTTTGCACGAACATTTTATCCGTGATGAAGCCGCAGCGGGTATTTGCAAAGCTATTCACCTTATTGGACAGCGATTGAGCGAACATTTCCCTGCCGATGAAAACAACAACGACAATGAACTTCCTGACGAGATTATTTATGGTTAAGGATAAGCAGGGTAAAGTAGACGGCCTTCCTCCTTCGCCAAGGCTAGGGCTTTACCCGCCGAAGCCTTGGCGAAGGAGGGTAAAACTACTATTGCTATTGCTGCTCCCGCTGGCGGCATTCGCCCAGGGTGACGCTGCGCTTTTTCCAACCAAGCCCGAGCCAGCCGTTTATGTCCACGACTATTCGGGCTGGCTACAGCCAAACCAAAAAAGTGCATTGGAGCAAAAACTCCGCAGTTATTGGGACAGTACCTCAACTCAAATTGTGGTGATGATTCGCCCTGATATCGGTGATTACGACAAGGCTAGCTACGCTTTTGAACTGGGCAACCGATGGGGCATTGGGCGTAAAGACAAAGATAATGGCGTGGTAATGCTTATCAAGAGCGAGGCGCCGGATCGGGGCATTTTTATTGCCACAGGCTATGGCACCGAAGGGGCTCTGCCGGATATTACGGCGGGGCAAATTATCCGCAACACCATGGGCCCTTATTTCCGTCAGCAGCAATATTATGAGGGCATCAATGCAGGATTAGACAACATTATCGCTGCGCTAGAAGGTGAATTTCAAAAAGAATCCACCCATGAAGCAGGTAAAGGCGTATCTATCTTGGGACTTCTTTTTATTGCCCTTCTATTTTTTCTGGTAATGGGGGCCATTGTTTATAAACTCCGAAATGTCGGACAAATGATTACCCACGACGGGCGCTCTAAAAAGCGTAATCGCGACGACGATAATTTTGGAGGTGGATGGTGGATTGGGGGTGGTGGTTTTGGCGGAGGCTCCAGTGGCGGCGGTGGCTGGGGTGGAGGTGGTGGCGGAAGTTTTGGTGGCGGCTCCTTTGGTGGAGGTGGTGCTGGAGGGGATTGGTGATCCTGCGTCCTTTCTGTGGAGGGTAAATCCAAAACCCTCCAAAGACATAGTTATGGAGGGGTCAAATTATCTCCTCGAATAGCTCGCCAGAAGGAGCAGGAAAAGTACGGGCCAGCGTATCTAGCCTAGTATGGTGCATTTGTCGGAATCCCTCCAAGACTTTTTCAACCATACGACCGTCCACCATTTTTTGTGCCCCGTCTAAGGTGGAGAAACGCTCGTCATCGCCCAATTTGAACGTTTGTTCATAGAGCGAGGTCTCAAACTTTACTGAAGTTCGTCCGTCATTTTTAAATACGGTGATCTTAAGGCTGGGATGCTCGATGTAGCCAATGATTCGCATACTTTTTAATTTGCGTTTTCTAGTTTAATAATCCAGTCTAAGCACTTTTTTGTCTTCCAAATAAGTGCCCTTTACGAGATGCACCACAGATTTGGTGCCTTCTTCCGTCGTGAGTGTTTGTCCGTCCTGAAAGTGTGTGTTGTATTTCACCACTGACATGGAGGCATCATAAAGTGTTGCATGCACTTCCGTTTCAGAATAGGTTGAGTTAACGATTTCCATTTCTTCCAGACCAAATTCCGTTAGTCCATAGGTGAAGCCATTGCCAGATCCGGGCCTTCCAAAATAGACCCAACAATAGAGTGGGATGCTTTGATTTTGTATCATGTTGCGGGCGGCAGCAGTATAATATCCGTTCGATAGCAACAAATATTGACTTTCCATGAATATGCCTGACGATCGTGTGACTTCAAGCAATGCAGCAGCAGTCTGTGTAAAGATCTTGTGAAGGTCTAGGCTGCGATTGGCTGGCCCAATGACGGAGATAACGACCTGCGCTTGGTGCATGGAAGTCTCTTCTGCTGCCGTTTTCCATAGCCAAGAGAGTCGTGCTGCTGCCCCGATTTCATCTGGAGCGGCGGGGTATTCAAGGTAGGCAACCATAACGGTTGCACCTCCCAATGTATTAAAAACGATCGTTTTGTCGGTGATGTTAACAGAATCCGCTTTTAGTTTCCAAGTGGTTTTTAAGGCTGTTAGCAGTGCTTTGTTGTCGGGGGCTTTTTTTTCTTGAAGCAGTACCGTACCACTTACCACCAATTGTTCATTCGGTTTTTGGGCCAAAACAAACCCTTGAAGGACGATAAAAACTACTATTAGGCAGCTATATTGGAAACGGGCAAGGCTTTTGCGCATAATTGGAATTGTGTTTGAAAATTGAGGCCAAAGAACGCAAGTCTTTGCCTAATATTGGATAAGATAAGACATATCCTTTCAGATAAGGAATAAGTTGTTTTCGACCGTTCTAAAATACTTTTGTGGCGAAAAATTAAATTCATTTGGGGTATTGCAGACGATCAATCGAACTAATTGGCCGGGTGAACGTTATTTTCCTTGCAAATCCTTTTTGTTTCGTTTATGAACTGTTTTACAGGGGTATTCCCTATCTAATGTTTCCTGCAAAATAATTAATTTTTAAAAAACCTTTTGCAGTAAAATGATAAGTTCTTAAATTTGAACCTAAAATAGCTCATTCAGTAAAATTTCGGATAGCCACCCGACTAAATGTGCGTACGTCCTCGTAGATATTCAAGTGCTTTTGCAGCAGCCATTCCAATGATTTGCTGTTATCTTTTTTCCAAAAACTGATCAATTACTAACTATGATTTACAAGATTAAACTTAAAAATGCGGAAGAGAGCGTCCTTTTGGATGACCGCGTGTTCGAATGGATTACTTCTGACCCATATCTCACTAAAATTGACATTCTCAACAACCTTCGATTGCACTCAAGCGGTTGTGTCGTTTTCCAGAAAACCTGGAAAAAGGCGGAAGGCGGGTTCAAAACCGAAACCATTTACCTGCACAAATTGATTGCCGAAAAATTTTTGTCTGATGACAAAACCAAGATTCAACGGCTGGTAGGTGCAAAAAATGGCGATAAACTGGATTGTCGGCTCGATAACCTCGTGTACCGCTCACGTGCTACGGCCAGCCGCATGCGCAAAACCAGCAGTAATACAGGTTTCACAGGGGTATATCGGGAGCATCGGCGATTCCGGGCAGTCATTTCACTTCTAGGTAAAGCCAAACACATTGGGATGTTTGATACCGCTGAAGAAGCTGCTGCTGCCTATAACAAAGTCTCGAAAGAATACTTTGGAGAAGAAGGCAAAATCAATAAGGTAAAAGGTTGGTGATCCCAGTGCTGCGTCCGGCCAATGGCGTATGAATCTGTCTCCCCAATTCATGCGTCATTGGCCAGAAGCGCCACTAGTGGCAGGGGCACGAAGTCTTTGATAGTTTGGTCAGATTATTTTGAGATGAGACTAGGCGCGACGAAGGATTGTAGCGGGCTCTCCATGA
>JBBQSW010000278.1:0-5456 GCA_038213575.1 Chitinophagales bacterium
ATGCTGCTGTAAATTGAATGTCCACAAAGGAAGGGAGAATTGTGGCTTTTTGCATCAAATGGGAATCAAGAGTTAGTTGAAAAGGTTTTAAGAGCTGAGATGGATTTGTTTTGCACAACGCCACTACCTAGAGCTGTATTCAAGACCTTATTTTTGCCGCTAAAATTCATTCTAACATTCAACTCAGCATGAAAAAAACACTTTTGACCATTGTTGCCATATTTATAACCGGTTTCGTCTTTACCCAAGAAGCAGATGTCAACAACTGGATGCAATCCGAGGGCTCGCTCGAAGGCTTTGTAGTAGGTAAGCAATACTTTTCGATGGTTTCAGATGCCAATTTGCGCGAAAAATCCAATACACAATCCACGGTCATCACCAAACTTGCCATTGCAAGCCCCGTGGAAATCATAAGCGTCAGTTCGGATTCACTATTGCTGCGCGGGGTAAAATTGCCTTGGGTACAAGTGCGTACGAAGGCCCCAGGCAAACCCGAACAGACCGGCTACCTATGGGGCGGGTTCCTAGCATTGGCCAGTATTAAAACGCCCAATGAGGAATACACGGCCAATGCCGGGGTTCAATACCTGACCGGGGTGGCTGCCTACAACGAAGAAAAGCATCAAATTACGGTGCAGGTACGCGCTGCGAAGGACGGGAAGGAACTCGCCAAATGCGAATTCACCACCAATGGAGACCTTTCCTATTACCCGAGTTTTGAAGTGGTTTTTGAATCTTTCCCAAAGGTAAAAGCGGTATTGTCCGTCAATTATTATTACCCGGCTTGTGGCTATCCATCAGGCAACAATCTCTTGTTCTGGCAGGAAAACAATCAAATGACCAAAGTGCTCGAAACCTCTTCAGTCAGTGACGGTGGGGTGTTTTATGATACCGAGGAGTTTATCCTGCCCAGCCAGCGTGGGGGTATTGGCGATCATATCATCGTGACGCATGACCACTCGGAATTTGAAGAAAAAGGGGATGATTTGGTGCGCAGCCAACAAAAATTCGGGATTGTGGTGTACAAATGGACGGGTACAAAATTGATGAAAGTGAAGGAACTTAAGTAAGGTTATTTGCGACCCGTTCCTAATTCTACTTTGTCACTATAAACTTGAATTGTCATGTCGCAGCGAAGCGTAGACATCCACACAACCCAAGTTTATAGTGACAAAGTAGAACTAAGGCACAAACTTCTCATAGGCCGCCCGCCCGGTCTGCACCTCCACCCCAAAGATTTCCACATAATGGATATTGGGTTTCAGGCCAAAAAGGGTTGGCTCTAACGCTATAAAAACCCGTTTCAAATAGGCTTCTTTGCCATTGAGCATCATGACGACCACGGGTCGGCCCTGGGCGCTTTTTTTCAGTCGAAACTTGCGTTGCGAATAAGAAACCAGGTGAAAAATGAACTCATTGGTACTTTCCGAAACGCTGGATTTTACACCGTAGGCCAGGGTGCGTTGTAAGTAATTCAAATCTTGTCGTTGGCCATTTTCCGAAAAGCGCAGCCAATAAACGTCAATGGGCTGGTCTTTTTGAAACTGGCCATCGGCCCCGATTTTAGCATCGTAGACCACGGTATTCGGGCTGCCGGTGCGCTGAATATAAAATAGCCGCTGGAACACATCCGGCGGGGTAGGGTAGGAGTCCTGAGCTTGAATAGTTAGCCCTGAAAATCCCAGGAACAGGATGAGGAGTAGTTTTTTCATTGTTCGGAAAAGTGAGCATGTTCACTAAAGTGTGGCACACCTAGAATTTCGCTTGGTTAGGTGTGCCACACTTTGAATAAGTCGTTGCGATTAAAAATCCAATTTGAAACGCGCCCGAATGCCCCATTTGCTCACGCCGGGCAAATCGGCATAAGTCAAACGCCGCACATAGTCCACACGAAACAGTTTGAAGATGTTGGCGATGCCTACGCTGGCCTCCATATAGGGTTGGTTCTCTAGGGTGTTCGTAACTGTCCGCCCCTGTTCATCCACAGGGAAACGAAGCAAGCCGTTCGAGTTGCTGGGGCGGTTTTCTTCATCCAATCCGCCATATAAACCTTTAAAACTAGCCACTTCCCGCCACTTCAAGCGTTTCAGCAAGGGGATTTTATTAAAGAAGAACCCGCCAAAATTGTGCTGGACATTGAGGGCTACATACTTGTCGCTGGCAAATTCTAGGAAGTTCATCAAGTTGTAGGCCTGCAATTGATAGGAGTAGGTCTGGTTGGCCGGGTGTATTTCCAACAAAGGATAGGGCACCGTGCCAAACACCCTTCCTCCCTCCAACGACCACTCTGAAATGCCCAATGGCGCAATGTAAAAGGTCTTGGAAACCTTGGCTACCATCGTCTGATAGTTGTATTCACCACCCAGCACGTCTCTCACGCCAGCCTGGAAATTGAGTTGAAAAACCGGGTATTTGTTCATGATCGGAATCCGGTAGGTTTTGCCCTGGTAAAACTTTTCATTGGGCGCATAACGAATCGAAAAGCCCAGCGTAGCGGTGGCAACTTCGGCCTGGTACTGCGGACCATCTACTCCGGGCACTTGATAATCAAACAACAAAGCTCCCCCCGGCGACTTCTTGACCTGCCGGAACATCAAGGTGTAACTCAAGCCCCGGCGCAATTCCCGAACGTACTCTACCCGAAGGGCGCGGTTGTAAATCATCTTGTCGTTCACACCCCGCTTGAAAGAAAGTAGGATGTTGTCTTCTTGTACAAATTGCAGGCTTTCGCCTGGGATTTGGGTCTCGTTTTGGTACGATACCGTCATTTGGTTCATCGGAAAAGCCAATGGTTTTCTTTGGCCGAAGGCGTAGGTAATACCGCCGTAGTATTTCCACTTTTCATCTTTAAAACCATAAGCAGCATAACCTTCTAACAGAATATTTTTAGCCAAGCGACCATTTGTTCGTCCGCCAATGCGGGGGCGAAATCCTTCTACCTGGTTGAAACTGTAGAAAGTGTTTACAGGCCCCAGGTCAAACCAGTTGAAACTTTTGAAGCCCGCCAGCAAGAGCACGGCCACATCCATGGTGCGCCGAAAAGCGGGCACGCTCTGTATGCTGTCCACCATTTTGTAAATACCAACTTCGGTCTTGGAAAGCGGGTTGTGGCGCCGTGATGCCCAGAAATTCGCGTCGCGCTGGTTGGAGTTTTCGTCAACGACGGTAGTGACTTTGGTGCGAAAAAGGCTATCCGGCAAGGGTTCGTTCAGGGTGTAATTATTATAGGAAACAGACTTTCGGCCCAATATGCTACGCCCTTTTTCAGATTTTAATACCTGAAAATCCATCGAGATATCATCTTTTATCAACATCAGGCGGCGGTTTTCTCCTGCTCCAAAAAAATCAAATTCTTGTTCCAAGTGTAAATCGGACACCCAGTTCAGGTTTATTTTTTTAGAAATACCCATCTGCACTTTGCGCACGGCATAGGTGGAATCAAGCGATACCAGCATGTTGCCCACAAACGCAAGGTCGTTTTTGTTGCTGGGCGCAAAAAAGAGATCCACATAACGAGCACCTTGATACTCAACGGTGTCAATAATATAAAACCGATAGATGGCCGGCGCCAGGTTTGACAATGGACCAACAAATTGGGTACTCAGCAGGCTGATATTGGCGTCATAAATATCTACGTTCTGGTAGAGGTTGTTCAAATAAGCCGAGACACCATCTTCTTCCAAATATCCCTTCAAGCCTGTCTGCTGCTCACCCGTCACGTATTCTTTTTCAGCTTTTGGGTCCTTCCGATAATAGACATTCATCAGGCGTTCGCGCAGGTAAACAGGCAGGGCCACTTTGCCATTCACCGCATTGGTATCCACGTTTGAAAAGATGAATTGAAATTTGCGCAACGAACGGCGATTCCTGAATTTATCCGTCACGTTGTTGATGTCCAATTGCAGTTTCTCATAAGCCTCATAATTGTAAAAATCCAGGCCTTGACGACGGTTTTGGTCTTTGTGCGCAAAAACCTGTCCGATCAAATTGACGGCTGGGTTGTTCTTGCGGCGGTATTTTTCCGGGCGTATTTCTACCTCGTTGAGGGTAACGCTGGCTTCCGAAAGTCGCACGACCAATTCGTTGTGCTCCCCGGGCTGGATGCTCACAGTTTCCATTTTGTACCCAATGTATGCCACTCGGATTTGAGTCACCCGATTCGAGGGCTCCAGCAAGAAGTTGCCGTCCAAGTCAGTTCGGGTTCCCAGATTTTCGCCGAGCGCCTGCACCGTTGCATAGGGCAACGACTCGTTGGTTTTGGCATCCACTACTTTACCATGGATGCGGGTGCCTTGCGCCAATAACCATCCTGATGCCAGGAGCATCAAGAGCATCAGCGTATACTTTGGTGTGGAATGTAGATTAAAACGTTTCATATTCTTAGGCTGCTTCAATTTTGTGTTTTTCGGAGCTCGTTCAGAAATTTATAGCCAGCCAGCTTGCCTATACCAATCCACCGTGTTTTTCATACCGCTATACAGGTCGAATTCCGGCTTAAATTGTATGGTTTCAAACAGTGGCGTGGCATCGCAGTGCCAATTTTCAGCGGCCAATTCAGGTATTTTATCGCGACTCAGTGGGGATGGTTTGTTTTGCCAGCGACCGATGGTTTCGGAGATACCGGCGACTTGTTTTACCAAGCCCAGCGGCAATCTGATTTTCAATGTTTTTTTACCCCCCAACGCTTCCCGAACTGCCGCACTGAGGACTTCTGTGGTATAGGCATTCCCATCAGAAAGGATATATTTCCTATGATTTACAGCACCTTCGGCATCAAGAATCTGGAAAATCGCTTGGGCAACATCCGATCCATGTATAAAACTAAGGCGCTGAGATTGCCGACCAATGGTCATTTCAAGACCCATTTTGGCCATTTTTATGACGGTCAGGATGTCTCGCTCCCAGGGGCCATACACAGCGGTAGGCTGCACCACCACCCAGGGGAATTCAGGGGACAATGATTCCAGATAGCGCTCGGTTTCGAGTTTGCTTTCGCCATAGGGCGTGAGCGGTTTAGGCGTTTGATTCGCCCGTATCATGTCCGATCCAGCCGGAGCAGTCCCCAAGGCAGCTAAACTGCTAACGAACAGAAATTTATCGGGCAATGGTCCGGCCTCTTGCAAAGCCATTGTTAGGCGAAGGGTGTTTTCTGTATTTCCTTCCCGATAATGAACTCGGCTTAGCGCTTTCGTTACGCCTGCATTGTGAATGACCCAATCGAACCGGCCAGCCGTTTGCAACTGGTTTGTCATCGCTGCAACATCTCCCAGGGAGAGATGCAACAGGTTCAAACCAGCATCATTTAGGCGGGTTAGATCGCTGGTAGGGCGTACAGCTGCCGTTACTTCGTGCCCAGCTTGAAGTGCTTGGGCCACGAGGTAACCGCCAATAAAGCCACTGGCGCCGGTGATGAGAATGCGGGCCATGGTTTAGAGCGATTTTTCGTAGATTCGGTG
>JBBQSW010000279.1:0-5451 GCA_038213575.1 Chitinophagales bacterium
CGCGCAGATCGGGTGTGGTCATTTGCTCCCGCTGATTGGCGTAATATATAAAATCGGTGGGCGAAATATTAATGGCCGTGTCTAGGGGCGTATTGTGCTGCGTGTAACTTTCGCGCAGCCCATCGAAGGTGCGTACGGACCATCTGGGGAGTTCCCAATGGTTAGGTTCCCCCTTCCATTTTGCCTGATCGGCCTCCAAGATACTGATTACCCGAGTACCCTCAAATCGTTGGAGCCGTAAGCCTGAGGCTGTTTTGTTGTTTTTGTTGAAGCCCCGGACGAAGACTTTGGTATCGGGAGCCGTGAGCAGGTGGACGTTGGTGGTTTTGCCTTTGTCTTGGTCTGTCCAGACAAAGGTATGTTCAAACCACAATCGCCATTGGTTGAGCAGTGGCGCACCGAAGTGATTGATGGTCAGGTGCAAAAACATAACAGCCGTAGCAGCCATTATATAAGGCCGTAGCAAACGATTGAACCCAATACCCGCATTGAAAATGGATAGAATTTCTGCGTTGGAAGCCAGTCTTGACGTAAAAAAAACAACCCCGATGAGCGTGTAAAGCGGCAGCAACAGGCTCGCCATGTGCGTCACGAAGCCCATGTAATAAGCCAGCACATCTTTCCAGGTACAAGGTTTTTCGATGATGCTTTGCACCTTGTCGCTAAAGTCAATGGCACAGGAAATCATGCTGAAAATCAACAGGGAGAAGAATACCGTGGAGAGGTATTGCCGGATGAGATAGGCGTCGAGGACTTTTAATTTCAGCGGATTTGTCATTGCGTTTATTTGGACGGATATCTTGGAATATCAAAAAAGATATTGATTATGTTTGCAAGGATGTACGGGTTTCCAGCATTTCATCGGTATTTAGTACCCACAAAACACTTTTTCCACGAAGACCTTGGCGCAATTTTTTATCTCCTGACCACAGGTTACATTGCAAGTGGAGTGCAACGTGTTCGGTATCGTCTGGGTCTATGTTTTCTACAAGCTTTTCTGCTTGCAGAAGTGTAGAAATAGTCAGCAAACGGGCATCAATAAAGATAATTTTAGAAAAGATAAGGTCTTTTGAAACTTCTATTTCTGAATCTGTAAGGTTGGAGATTTTCTTTAATTTTTCGTGATGTTCTAATAGTTCTTCCTTTAAAAAATCGCAGCTAAAATACTGAATTAAGCCATGAGAATTCAACAAAAGGTCGCTAATCTTCCCTGAGGTATTCAGAATGGCGCTAAACGCAATGTTTGTGTCAACAATGACATTCATGGAATGAGCCCTCTTTTGTTTCTTGCCCAACGACCCTTTTTAACTTCGACGACCAATTGGTCCACATCCTCTTGAGAAGCTTTGCTTTTGGCAGTTACTTCACGGTAAGTAAGGAAGTCTAATAATTGTTGGAGCCCCTCGACATTTACATGTGCCGGGACTTTGATTATGATTTCTGAAGTGGTACGTTCAATCGTCATGGCATTGTTTTTTACAAAAGTACCTGTTTTTGAATGATATCCTATGCTTTCGCCCGCTTATACACTGGCACCGTAGAACAAGGCTCCCCAAACATAATACTCAGTGCCACGGGCTGCAATCGGCGGGTAATTTCCAAGTAAGCAGCGGCTGGCACAGGCTTGTCACTACAACCTTTGATCACCAGGCGTTTGCCCTCATATTGCTGGAGGTCGAGGGCGGCGAGTTTTTTAAGGAACGTTTTTTCTACAAATTCTGCTGGCTCACACAACGCAATATCCTGAACAAATGGCGTAGCATGGGCTGCCACAAGCATATAAGCCCACATCGGAATAATAGCGTCGGTGGAGCAAAATACGGCGAGGTTTTTCCCACGGTATTGTTCCCAATCCAAGGCTTGAAGTGCCTCGCGGAAATCCTTTTCTTTCAGGATCAGTTCCATAAAAAGATAGCCCTTCAGGTCGAAAGGTATAATCTCTCCAAGCGGATACAGTTCTTCCAAATTTATGGTGACGAGGCTGCTGTTTGCGACGCGGTTCACCAAGGGTTGTTCGAGCATATTTTAGGTAGGTCGAAATTCATTTCGGAATTGATTCATTTTTAAATAGAAATCCTGCTGCCCAGGGCGGCGAAATGAGTTTCGCCCTACGTTGTTTTTTCGTCTTTGAAATTATGGCGAAATGAATTTCGCACTACGCAGGTTCCCCCACGCTGTTTTCTTCGTCTTTGAAATCCTTTGGCTTGGGCAAATCCGTTAAGCTGTTGATCCCCAGGTAATCCATGAATTTTTCGGTGGTGCCATATAGGAGTGGTCGGCCCGGACCTTCGCTGCGCCCCGTGATGAAAACAAGTTCCTTTTCCAAAAGTTTTTGAAGTGCGTAGTCGCAATTCACCCCACGAATTTCCTCAATTTCCGGGCGACTCACAGGCTGCTTGTATGCGATGAGCGCAAGGGTTTCGAGTGCGGCCTGGGAAAGGCGTTTTTTAGTGGCCTGGCGCAAGTGGATGGCCACCGTGGTGTGGTAAGCTCCTTTGGTGAGAAACTGCCAGCCTCCAGCAATTTCGATGAGTTCGAACGAATATTGTGGCTGTTGAAATTGCGCTTTGGTCTCCTCAATGGCCTTCAAAATATCGGACTCTTTTAATTCAGTTTGAAAGGCCTCCTCCATCACTGTTTTCAAATCAGTAACGGCCACGGGATGCGGCGATGCGAAAATGAGTGCCTCAATGTGCTGTTTCAAAAATTCCATTCCGCAAAGATAGGGCGGGTTGAGGGGTTGGGGGGGAATGTTTAGGGTTGAGGGTTGAGGGTTTAGGGTTTAGGGTTTAGGGTTGAGGGTTTAGGGTTGAGGGTATTTAAAAACCGGTGTCGGGTTTTTGAACACTCCCAATCGCTCGCTAACGATGGTCATCAACCTACTGCCACGGCCACTTCTACTCATTTCCCTTCCAAACCCGCAATACATTTCCGTTGCAAATCTTCCGCACATCATCGTCTGAATATCCCCGGCGCAGCAATTCGGCAATGAGATTTGGAAACTCGTCCACATCATCTAAATCCGGCGGGAGTGCAAGCCCCACCCCATCAAAATCAGAGCCAAGTCCTACATAATCAATGCCTACCAGGTTTTTGATGAGGTCAATATGGTCGGCTACTTCGCGCACTGAAATCCAGAAAGGCTCGCCGTTTTTCTTGCCAAACGCTTGGTAAAACGCAAGGGCTTCCGGGCCATGTTCCGGGATTTTCCGCGCTTCACGTTCCTCATCCGCTTTCTTCCAGGCATTGCGGACTTTCTCCCCCAAAAAATATTGACTGAAAGGCACTTGTACTACGCCACCCGTTTTGGCTATGGCTTGAATGAGCGAATCGGGCAAGTTTCGCTCAAAACCTGGGGTAAAGTGCCGACAACCTGAATGTGTGGCAATAAGCGGTTTCGAAGCTACTTCCAATACATCCATAATTGCTTCGTCCGACAGGTGGCTTACATCTACCATAATACCTACGCGGTTCATTTCTCGCACTACATCTCGACCGTATTCGCTCAGTCCGTGGTGGGTGTGTAGCGTGTCGTAGGAGGAATCTGAAATATGGTTGTCTTTGCCATGGGTCAACGTTACGTAGCGTATACCTCTTTGGTGGAAGTAAGCTACATCCTCTATTTTGTCCAGCGGAGAGCCGTTTTCCATGCCCATCGGGAGCGAGATGATGCCTTTTTTGAAATTGGCCATAATGTCGTCGGCTCGTAAGGCGAGTGCGAATTTGTCTGGATAATCTTTCACGATGGCATGTATCATGTCAATGAGCGAATCGGCAACCTGCTTAGACCGTCCGGGCTCTTTTTGAAAATATGCAGGGATATAAATTGACATGAAGGGCCCGTACAAACCGCCTTTTTTGGCCCGTTCCCAGTCAAAATCGCCCTCGGGGTTTTTCAATGCAAAAGCTGTGTAACCAGGGGTGTACCATTTTTTGTACTCCACTAAATGCCAGGGAAAATCAATGTGCGTATCCACGATCGGGGTGGTAGCAAGGAGCGCCTGGGCGCGGCGGAGGTACTCATCCTGAGGCTTGTTTTGGGTACAGGAAAGGAAGCTTAGAAGCAAAAAGAGCAGTAAGTAGCGTAGCATGGTAATGTTATTGAAAAATTGAGATGTAAAATTCGGGATGGCTCATGTTGAACAGGATCACATTGTCACCAAATCCACCCAACACGCAGTTCAAACACTTCCGCAACATGGCGGTGGGCCTTTAATGTACTGCCCACCAGCACATGCCGCCCAAAACGATAAAACAGCCCATATCTTTGATAAATAGCATCCGTGGTGCGCGATGGATTGTAAAAATATGGCCCCAAATGGGTGGTAAAACGAACCCTGCCCACCAGCAACTCATGGCCCACCAGCAGCCCCCCCTTCCAGGCACTGGTTTTATCCGCCAGCCGATCCAACAGGATTCGATCGTATCCATCATGTACAAATTCAATCCCTGCTGAAAGCGCCGATATACGGCCCACCCTGCGACCAACCATCCCTTGTGCCCCGTAAAGGATGCCAGGCTCTATCTTGGTGGAAGCAGCGAAAGGTGGAACATTTTTCACCGACCCGGCAGCCAGAAAGTAGCCAAAGTTTTTGGGTTGGGTCTTCCAGTCATTGTTCTTTTCCGGCTTTTTTATTGTAGTGGACTTGAATGCATATTGCAAGCCCAAATTGAAGGTCGGGAAATTCATCCCTTTGTTGGGGCTCTTCATGCCGCCGTTGGAAATGTGGTTGTAGTTAAATCCAATGGAAGCCTGCCATTTTTGATTTATTTTGTAGTAAATATCAGCGTTTAACATGGCCCAAAAACTTACGGGCAGACTGAAAAAGAGATTGGTGGGATTCTCGGTTTCATGGTACACTTTTGAAAGATAAGCAGCTCCTAGTCCCAGTTGGCAACCACCGTACAAGCGGCCCCAGGGACGAATCAGCGGCTCCACATAAGGCACAAAAGCGATGCCGTGGCCCAGCACCTCGGGGTTGTCAAAATTGAAATAGTACGCCGCGAAGCCGCGCTTGGCAATGAGCCCCGTTTCCCGAACTTCCTGCTCACCCGCCAAAAGCCAGTGTGCATTGAGTTCAAAACCATACGGGTTGGAACGAGAAACGTCTATCAATTCCCGGGAATGGGGAACGATAAAACCCCGATGCCACCGGGCGCCAACCTGAAACGGATGGGCTGCTCCGCCCGATTGAGCAGAAGATAAAACAGGCAAAACCAACCCTAAAAGCAGATATTTAATCATGTAGATGCTGTTTCAAATAAATTTTTGGGCGAAAAAGTAGGATAAATCGAGCAAAAAAAGCGAATAACGTATAAGTACGTTAATTGGCTAAAAAAATAGTTGCAAGTGAAATAAATACGTTGCACCTTTGTGGCACTGGAAAGTGACTGGTTAATTGGTGACTGGTGGATTGGTGACTGGTTAATTGGTGACTGGTGGATTGGTGA
>JBBQSW010000280.1:0-5389 GCA_038213575.1 Chitinophagales bacterium
ATTCTCCGTTGGTGAGGTAGGGCAAGTCCTTGAGTTCGATGGGCCACGCGTCATCGCCAAAAACAATGATATCAAGCGTGTCTTTTGGGAAACGGGTGCGAATGAACTCGGCCAGTGCAAGCGCCACTTTTTTGGCAGGGGTAATCCGATCTTCCCCATACAAGGTCATCGAGTGCGAAATGTCAATCATCAGAACCGAAGACATCTGGCTTTGGAAATACGTCTCGTGTACCTCCAAATCTTCTTGTGTCAGATTGAATTCATCAATTCCGTGATTGATGTAAGCGTTCTGCAATGAATTTGTGATGGCGATATTTTCAAGTGAATCTCCAAATTCGTAGGGTTTTACATCCGAAGTACGTTCATCGCCACGCCCGATGGTGCCAGTGTTGTGCTGGCCACTTTTGGCTTTTTTTAGGTCACCAAAAATATCGTCGAGGCTTTTTTGGCGGAGACTGATTTCAAGTTTGGAGGTAGGGCCCATCCCACCCTCTGCATCGTCATCGGGGCGGATGTAACCGCGTTCCTTTAACTCGTTGATAAAATCGCCCATGCCATAATCGTCCGTGGTGAGTTTGTACTCACGGTCGAGTTCGTTGAGCCAAGCAAGTGCTTCGTACACATCGCCGGACGTGTAAAGCATCAACTCCTGGAAAATCTTGAACAGCCGATCAAACGTCGTTTGATTCGGATCGGGCTTGTAGTCTGTGAAACGGAAACCGAGCATGGGTGGATTGGAGGAATTGATTCGATTGGTTGGATTGATTCGATTGGAGCGTTGGGTTTGACATTTTGATGGATGCTTAGAACTGTTTTAGTGGTCAATAGTTCAATCAAGGTATCACTCAAATCGAATCAATCCCTCCAATCCAACCAATCGAATCAATCGTTTCACTCCTCCTGTTCAATAAACTTCACGCCGTATTCCTCCAATTCGGCCATAACCGGCTCGTACACTTCTGGCATCGTGGGGATATTGACGCCGGTGGTGGAAATTTTGCCCAGCATCAAAAGTTTGACAAAAATGCCGAGTGGCAAGCCAACGAGGCGCGACATAGCGGTATTCGCACTATCATCGCCTTTCATCACCAAGGTAGAGGTCAGTTTGCGCTTTTTTCGTTGCAACTCATACTCAAAAACGTGCTGCATGATGATCATGTCCTTGTCTTGAGGGCCAAGTGACCATTTCTCTAAAAGAAGGTTTTCCAGGATGAGCGAAGGCGTCGCGTCTTTTACTTTGATGCGGCGCTTACTGAACAGCCCAAGCCACTCCAATTTGTTCATTATATCGCTATCTGGTTCAGTTTCAATCATTTTGGCCATGCGGTCTTTAACCGATCCCGTGTGCTGGCTGATGCCAAGAAATGCCTCCATGAGGTCGTGGTAGGTAAGTTTGTCACTATCCACGATGGGGAAAGTAGCGTCGGTAAGGCCGATGCGCACGAGCGCGTTCCAAGCGTCGCAAAAACCTTGGTGACGAATGGTGCCCCGGAAAAGCGTCTGGATGTTTTGGAGTCCATAAGCGTCGCGGTAAAGCAGCGAATCACGATTGGCGTACACCTCCCATTTTCCCAGATTAGGAATATCTACCAACCGGTATTGCCTGAATAAGCGTCGGTATGGAATGTATTTCAACTTGCTGTCTTCTAAAAACTGCGCCGTGCCTTGACCGGCAAGTACTACATTTCGTGGGTTCCAACTAAACTTGTAGTGCCAGGGGTTGTCGTCGCTTTCAGGGGCCACCAGACCGCCGGTATATGAATGGAAAGCTGAGATTTTCCCACCCAGCGCTTTTATTTTGTGAATGCGTTGCATAGCGCTCATGTGGTCAATGCCAGGGTCAAGGCCAATTTCGTTCATAAAAACGAGGGCTCGCTGGCGGGCTTCGTCGCCGAGGCGGAAAACTTGCTTGCTTACGTAGCTGGCGGTCACCATGTGCTTTCCGAGGGCAATGCAGTCTTGGGCCACTTCGAGGTGCATTTGGGGGGGCAATAAAGACACTACCACATCGTGACGGGCGATGACCTCACGGCGATCGTTGGGTTTGGATGCATCGAGCCATATTGCCCGGCCATGGGAGTGATCGTTCACTTTCTGACGGGCCAGTTCAAGTTCAGCATCTGCGATGGTAACGAAAAAGTTGTTTTGCCTTGCTTGCTCAAGGATGTAGTGTATGAGGGCTGTTGCGGAACGCCCTGCGCCGATGATGAGTAGATTTTTCATAATAGATAGGCAAAGATAGGGAACTTGGTTGCGATTGTTCAAATCCTTCGGTTGGTCATCATAATGACAAATATGGTCGGACGAACCAAGCGTACAACGAATTTAATATTTCACTTTTCATGAAAATATTTCACCCTTACCAATAAATATTTTGGATAAATATTAAGTCTAAGTTACTTGTTATCAATATTTTGATAGAAAATTTGATAACTTGGTTTAGCTTGATATGCTATAAAACGAATGCCTATTTATTCACAACGCCTTAAAAATGTTATTGGCAGTATATACGGATTCGTCCGAGGTTTGCAGTCTAGTTCTGGTTTAAACTGAAAAAAGGCCAATCCTGATGGTTGGCCCCTACCGTGTAGGAAATGCGCATGGGATTATATTGGGACAAACTCGCCACGAAAGACGGGATTAGTGAGTAAATCCGATTGATTCGATTACTAAGATTGATTCGATTGAGGTCGTTACCCAAAGGTTTTTGCAAAGAAGTAATCAAAGGATTCTTCTCACTCAGAAAAATCGAATCAATTCAAACTTTGTCACCAAATTTCTTGCAGTAATATGAGCACACCTGTTACAATCAAAATCAAAAATGGTACCGTTCGCGTTTCGAACCCTCGTTGAATTTGTTGGCTCCTGCCTTTAAACAGGCTTGCTCCGAAAACCGAAGAATTGTTCATGGGATTTTAAAATCCATTATGCAAAGCCTTGCCGAACGCGGCAGGGCTTTTTTGTTGCCGGAAAAAACCGTGCCGAACTTTTGCAATACCTTCGCCTCGAATCTTTTTTCGACATGAAATCTACTACATTTACATTTTTACTCTCGATTTTCTCTTTTCTCCTTGCTGCACAGACCAATCCGGATACTACAATTTACAACGTCGCCGATGCGATGCCGTATCCATTGTTGAATAGTTGCATTCCCGAACGCCATCCAGGCTGGAATGGGCATGCAGACAGCATTCGACGCTGCGCAGAAACCCAATTATTCAACATACTTGCCGCCAACATCCAATACCCCGAGGAAGCTCGAACGAAAAACCTGCAAGGTTCGGTGGTAGTTTCTTGTATCGTAGAACCAACCACTGGCCGTATGACCAGCCTCCAGCTCCTCAAAGATATTGGCGGGGGCTGTGGTGCAGAAGCGTTGAGGGTCTTGCGTGCACTTGACGAGGCGGGTTTGCGCTGGCAACCAGGCATATTGGCTGGCAAGCCTGTGCGCATCCGACATGCCCTGCCCATTCGGTTCCGACTTCAGGAAGCGCTGCCCTATTACATTTCTTTGGAAGGCGACACGATCTATACCGAATTGGATAAAGCCGCCGATTTTAAGGGTGGCTTGGATTCTTTGGTGAAATTCTTGGTCAACCGTTTAGACTATCCAGCGGCTTGGGAGGACAGCTGCAAAACTGGGGTCATCGAAATGGCCACAGTTATCAAAACGGATGGCTCTCTAAAGGTGATTAATCAGTTGGATTTTAACAATATGGGAATGGATTTTCAATTCGAGGCACTTCGCCTCACGCGGCGTTCTGCGGGCAAGTGGATTCCTGCCGAAAACGGAGGCAAGTCGGTGGCCACCACGCTACCACTGCGCGTAGTGTTCAAATCTGAGGCTCCTAAATGTGCAGCCATCAACGCGAGTTTTGATCGCGCTATGATCCTGGCTGACGAGGGTGCAACGCTTTTGGAGCAGGAAAAAACCGAAGAAGCCATTCAAAAATGGAACGAGGCGCTCGCAATCCAACCTGACAATTGCGAATTGCTTTATTATCGCGGCACCGCGCTGATGAACCAAAATAAACTTGACTTGGCTTGCAATGACTATAATAGAGTGAAACAATTGCTTGGCATCACCTGGTTTGAGGATATTCGGCGACTAGTCTGCGGGTTTTGAGGCTTACCTTTCAGGACAGAACCTCCCGAAAGTTTCAAACTTTCGGGAGGTTTGGATTTAGCCATGACGTATGAAAAACAAGCACCTCGTTTCCCTTTTCTTATTCACCTTGTTGATCGGGCTTGCCGTGCGCCGTGCGCCTTGGCGAGATACTGCGTTTTTTCAGGCCAACCTTTTGAAGGCGGATACGGCAGCGGTGCAGCGTATAGAAATTGGATGCCCAGGGCATCAGGGGCTAATCCTGACGCGTAATGAGCTGGGTTGGGAAGCAGAACAACAGGGGCGCAGTACGAGGGTCCCTCCAGACATTGCGCAAAAGATGCTGGCCGAACTTGGAGCATTGCGCTCCATTCGTATTGTTAAAACAGATCGGCCCGACACACTGGGATTTTCTCAAGGCACGGCCATTAAAATGATAGTTTATTACTCCAATAAAGAAACCGATTTTCTAAGTATTGGCTGGGAAACGATTGAACACGGTCAACCTGCAACCTTCGTCCTGTTGCGAAGGCATGGAGGCATTTATCTCGCCGAAAATCAATTGCGGGCGATTTTTTCAAAAACACTGAAGGATTTTCGGAATGCTGTCGCAATCAAGTTCAATACTGCGGAGGTGCAAAACTTTTCCATTTATGGACAAAATTTAGACAGTCTTGCTTTTCAAAAAAACGATTCTATGGGTCGTTGGGTCTCCCCACTTTTTGATCGAGCCATATCGGACGCAAGTGTTCAGAACTGGCTTCTAAAAATTGTCAGCCTCCAAAAATTGCCCTTTGCAGATTTGTTCGATGAAAGTCATGCAAATAAGACCTTTTTTGCCGAAATAAAGCTTGGATTCGGAGCGCAAACCGCGCCATTAGGTTTGAAGATTTACCAGTTGAAGACCACTAATTTGCCCGAAGAAATGCCCGACAGGCCCCTAGACCACAGCCTATTTGCACCTTATGTGTTGTATTTTTCCCAGTATCCAACCAATTATTTTGCCTTGTCCGACACCTCGCTTTTGGGACAAATCTCCCGGCCGTTTTGAGCAATGAAAAAAATGACACAAATCATGGCTGGCTGGGCCAATTATCCCCAGCTCGAAGCCGAAGTTTTTGAACCCCTTGATAGGGTAGGGGTACATACAGTTGTTGTTGAAAATGAACGGATTATTGCGAGAGGGAATGGGAAAAGTTATGGTGATGCGGCGCTTGCTCCCAAATTATTATCCACCCTTGGGCTCACTCAAGTGTTGGCATTCGACGCGGAAAATGGCGTAGT